>DAOVJU010000186.1 GCA_030632095.1 Chlorobiota bacterium | reverse complement strand
TCCTGAGCTTACAGAATCCTGTAAAATTTCTTCGGCTATTTGTTTGGTGTTTCCATAAGGCGAAATTGCCGGTTTTATTGGTGCATTTTCATCAACCGGCAGACTATCAGGCTCACCGTAAACAGTGCATGATGAAGAAAAAACAAAATTAATCCCAACATTATATTTCTTTATTGCCTTTAAAAGATTTAACAAAGACTGCAAATTGTTATGATAATATTTCAAAGGTTCTTTTACAGATTCTCCAACTGCCTTGAAAGCAGCAAAATGAATTACTCCTTTCAAATCATTATGCCTTTCAAAAAAATCATCAACTTTATTCCAATCACAGAGATCAAACTGTTCAAAAGCCGGCATTTCCCCTGTTATCTGGTAAATTCCATCTAAAACATCAATTTGAGAATTTGATAAATTATCTATAATTACAACCTCGTATCCTGCATTTTGTAATTCAACAACAGTATGTGAACCAATGTATCCTACACCTCCGGTAACAAGTATTTTATTGCTCATTTTCTAAATATTTAGTGCTGCAAAAATAAATATTATATCTGTTTTTCAATTTATATATTTTCAAAATTCTATAACTTTAGCATTTTAAAATAAAAAACCAGCATTGAAAAAGATTTTTACTATAAGCATTATTTTAATTTCGCTAACCGGCATTGGCTATTTATATTTTTATACCGGTTTATTAAACAGAAAATCTGACAAGGAAATAACATTTACTGAAAATCAAAAGACCGATATAAATATTCTTGATAGTGTTTACACAGATGAAATATTGTCTGCTAAACAAGATGCACTATTATATGTTGAAGAAGAATCTACTGAGGATTACACCTATTACTTAGTTACCGGAAGTTTTAGTAAAAAGGTTAATGCTGAAACATTTAAAACAACTCTTGAAAAGAAAGGTTATCAGGCTAACATTATCCGGTCAGATTTTGATCATTATAAAGTTTCCATTTTTTCTTCAACAAGTAAAAAAGAAGCTCTTGACAGTCTCATGAAAGCACGAAATATTGATGAATTTAAATCAACCTGGTTGCTTAAGCGAAAGAGAAATTAAAATTAGAGAATTTAAAGAAAATTCATGACTAATAATACCAATTGTCATCCTATTTTTATTAAATAATTGAAAATGAATAATGTTTTTAGATATCAATCTCCCTAACCCTCTTCTCCAAGAGGGAATTCGTCCTAATAATTTAGGACAGAAGTAATAGCTAAGATAAATAGCTGTTATTATTAGAAAGAGAAATACCTGTAAATTTAGTTGTAATATTATTTATAAGAGACTCTATTCCTCCTTTGAAAAGGAGGTTAGGAGGATTGAATCCTGTCTAAAATATTAAATTTTTGTTCCTTTCATTTTATCATAGAACCATTTTCAGGTTCACCCTCCGAATGCACAAAACTTAATACTCCACCACTGTTTTCAGCCATCAGGATCATTCCCTGAGATTCAATTCCTTTTATTTTCCTTGGTTCAAGATTAATAAGAATACTAACTTTTTTACCAATTATTTTTTTAGCTTCAAAAAATTCCGCAATACCCGAAACAACAGTTCTTTTATCAATTCCCGTATCAATTAGTAATTTAATAAGTTTCTTTGTTTTAGGTACTTTCTCAGCTTCTAAAATAGTTCCGGTTCTTATATCCAGTTTGGTAAAATCGTCAAATGATATATTTTCTTTTGCAGGTTCAAGCTTGCTTACGTTTGCTATGTTCTGTAATTTTGTATCCAATAATTTCTGAACTTGTTTTTCAATTTCATTATCCTCAATTTTGGAAAACAACAACTCTGCTTTGCCTACTTTATGTCCATTGTGTAACAATTCGTTGTTTCCTATCAGGTTCCAGTTTACTTCATTGAAATTTATGAATGTCTTGATTTTTGAACAGGAAAAAGGTAAAAATGGTTCAAGTATCTGAGTAAGATTTGCTGTAATCTGCAAACTTATATTCAATATAGTTTTTACCCTGTTTTCGTCTTGTTTTATGATTTTCCAGGGTTCAGTATCAGCCAAATACTTATTTCCTAAACGGGCAAGATTCATTGCTTCTTTTAAAGCTTCGCGAATTCGAAAGTTTTCAAGTGAATATTCAACTTTCTTTCTAATCTCAGTGATTTCATCTAATACCTTTTTATCATAATTTTCCAGGCTTCCTCTTTCTGGTACAAATCCATCAAAATATTTGTTTGTTAACACCAGGGTTCTGTTTACAAAATTCCCAAGAATAGCAACCAGTTCGTTGTTATTACGTGTTTGAAAATCTTTCCAGGTAAAATCATTGTCTTTTGTTTCAGGTGCATTTGCGGTTAATACATATCGTAAAACATCCTGTTTATCTTTAAATTCTTCCAAATATTCATGTAACCAGACTGCCCAATTCCTTGAAGTAGATATCTTATCATTTTCAAGATTTAAAAACTCATTTGCCGGAACATTTTCAGGTAAAATATAGCTTCCTTCTGTCTTGAGTATTGCCGGAAAAATAATACAATGAAAAACAATATTATCCTTTCCTATAAAATGAAGCAATTTTGTCTCTTTGTCTTTCCAGTATTTTTCCCAATCGTTGGTTAACTCTTTAGTAGCTGAGATGTAACCGATAGGAGCATCGAACCAAACATACAAAACTTTCCCTTCTGCATCTTTTACCGGAACTTTAACTCCCCAATCTAAATCGCGGCTCACAGCCCTGGGTTTTAAACCCTGGTCTAACCACGATTTACATTGCCCATAGACATTGGCTTTCCATTCCTTATGATCTTCCAGAATCCACTTTTTAAAAAAATCTTCATATTTATCCAGGGGCAGATACCAATGTTTTGTTTCTTTCAAAACCGGGGGATTACCACTTATTGTTGATTTTGGATTTATTAAATCTGTTGGACTTAACGATGTCCCACATTTTTCGCACTGATCTCCGTAAGCACTTTCGTTACCACAATGTGGACATGTCCCAATAATATACCTGTCAGCTAAAAATTGCTGAGCCTCAGTATCATAATATTGTTCAGAAGTTTTTTCAATAAAAATGTTCTTATCATAAAGTGTTTTAAAAAACCCGGAGGCAATTTCATGATGTATTTTATTTGAAGTTCTCGAATAAATATCAAAAGAAATACCAAAATCTTTAAATGCTTTTTTATTAATAGCATGATAACGATCAACAATTTCCTGTGGACTAACATTCTCCTGCCTTGCTTTTAAAGTGATAGGAACCCCATGTTCATCAGATCCACAAATAAATTTTACATCTTCTCCCCTCATTCTCAGGTAACGCACATAAATATCAGCCGGAACGTAAACTCCTGCTAAATGTCCGATATGAACAGGGCCATTGGCATAAGGCAAAGCAGCAGTTACTAGATGTCTTTTAAATTCGCTCATAATCAATCATGTATTAATTCTGTAATTAGTGGCTATAAGAAAACTCCAAAATCTTCGTTACGCTTACCTTGAAATCCAGTCATTGACAAAAGCAAACTCTTGGTTTTCAAGGCTCGCAAGCCTCGATTTTGAAGCCTTCATAAGAGCCACATAAAAAATAATGCGTTTTCCTAGACGCACTAATTAGAGTCAATAAAGATAAATTAAAGATTCCTGAAATTGATTATTCTTAAATGATTTTTGTATTTTAAGTCTCTGAAACATAAAAATTAGAACAAGATAATGATTACTCCTGCACACTTAAAAAAAGGCGATACAATAGGAATTGTGTCACCCGGAGCCCAAATAGCAAAGGATAAAATTGAAAATGCAATCAAAATTCTTAAAGAATTTGGGTTTAAAGTAAGATTAGGAAAAAATGTATTGAATAAATCAGAGTATTTTGCCGGAACGGACAAGGAGAGAACGACAGATTTTCAAAACATGCTTGATGATGATAACATAAAAGCAATACTTTGTTCCAGGGGTGGTTATGGAACTTTGCGGGTAATTGAAAACCTGAATTTTACAGACTTCCTTAAAAACCCAAAATGGATTGTTGGTTTTAGCGATGTTACCGTTTTACATGCACACATTAACAATTACCTGGGTATTGAAAGCTTGCATGCAACAATGCCTATAGATTTTCCAAAAAATGGTATAAATAGCGGTATAAATTCTATGATCAGTGCTTTAAAAGGGATAAATCCAATTTATGAGTTTGAGGTAAATAAATTGAATAAAAATGGTGTTTCACAAGGCATATTAACCGGTGGAAACCTATCTGTTTTATATAGCCTTAGAGGTACAAAATTTGATATTAATCCGGAAGGTAAGATTTTATTTCTGGAAGATATCGGAGAAAATCTTTATCATATTGACCGTATGTTAATGAACCTGAGAATTGGCGGCATATTTGATAAAATCAGTGGTCTTATTATTGGCGGTTTTAATGAAATGAGAGATTCAACAAATTCTTTTGCAAGATCAGCGTATGAAGTAATTAGTAATGTTATGGTTGATTATAGATTTCCTGTGATTTATGATTTTCCGGCCGGGCATACAAAAGAAAACCTGGCAATATGTTTTGGTAAATTGCTTAAAATGGAAGTTGCCAGAAAAATTGTCACTGCAAATTATTTATAATTAACGTTGAAATGAAATATAACCGGATGGTATTTGGAAGAGTTCGGGAGCTAATTCTTTCTTTTCAATATTTTTAACTTCAAGTCTCAAGAGCTCATTCCCATTAAAATCTTTCTCTACAGACAGCATCGGGAAATAGCCTTCACTATTCTCGAACTGTAAATAGTAAATTGAACTTTTGTCAGAAGTGTTTGAAATTTTTAGAAATGGAAGAAAAAAATCAAAATTGCCTTTAGCTACCCAATAATTTATTGTTAAGCTATCTTTTAGATTATCAATTTTCCATTCTTCGCAAGAATAGCCGTAAATATCTTTTTGTTTTTCGGTTTTTGTTTTATTAAAATATTCAGAATCAATTTCCTGAAGCGGTTTAACAGGAAATGGCATATACATTTTCCTGACCGGACTAACTGCTGTCATGCTTTTATCATCAAGGTTAATCAACAAACTTTGAATAACATTTAAAGATTTATCCATTTCATCAACACGTATCATGTTATCTTTTACCAAATAAGCAAAATTTATAGTATCAGTTAATGTCTGCTTAACGAAAAATATATTCCCTTCAAAAGATTGAGCATTTGTTAAAACTGCTGTAATTGCAAAAATGAAAACAAATAGTATCCTTGTCATTTATTAATTATTTGTATTTTGATTGCTCAAATGTAAGTAAGTTTTAAATATAAATAAATTTTAATTTTAAACCTGAAAAAGATATTAATTGGCAGATCACATAAATACTGGTAGGTCGGGTGAAGAACTGGCTGTTAATTATTTAATTTCAAAAGCTTATCAAATTCTGGAAACAAACTGGAGATTTGGCCATAAAGAAATTGACATAATTGCACAAAATGGTAATGAAATTGTTTTTATTGAGGTAAAAACAAGGAAAAGTAGTTATTACGAAAAACCCCATGAAGCTGTTGATATACGAAAACAAGAATTTTTAATTGAAGCTGCTGAAGCTTTTCTGGAAGAAAAAGAAATGGATGTTGAGATCAGGTTTGATATTATTTCAATCTTGTTAGATAAAAAAGAACCACAAATTGAACATATTAAAGATGCTTTTACACCGCTTTTTTAAACAATGCTAAAAACAATAAATATATACTTGAGTGATTTTATTAAGCTGTTTTATCCGGTTAATTGTTTTTCTTGTGGTAAAAATCTTGTAAAACAGGAAAACTGTATATGTTCTGAGTGTTTATACTTGCTTCCAAAAACTAATTTTCATCACGTCAAGGAAAATCCGGTTAGTCAAATATTTTGGGGCCGGTCAAAAATAGAAACAGCAACAGCAAACTACTTTTTTATTAAAGAAGGAATATTACAGAAATTAATACATCACTTGAAATATAAGGGGATAAAAGAGATAGGATATGTTTTAGGAAAGCAAATGGGAGCTGATTTAGCAAAAGTTAATGCATTTAATGAAATTGATTTTGTTGTTCCTGTCCCTTTGCACCCTAAACGAGAACGCGACAGAGGATATAATCAAAGTGAATGGATTGCAAAAGGAATTGCAGAAATGTTAAAAACTACAATTTCAATAAATAATCTTTTCCGATCAGTTGAAACATCAACTCAAACAAAAAAAAACCGGTTTGAACGATGGGAAAATGTTGAAAATATTTTCAGCATCAGGAATATTTCTGAGTTTGAAAATTCACATGTACTATTAGTTGATGATGTTATTACTACAGGATCAACACTTGAAGCATGTGCCAATACTTTACTTGAAATAAAAAATATAAAGGTAAGCATAGGAGCCTTAGGATTTACTAGTTAGTCTGTCCATAAAGTCCGATTTCTGTGTTACGCTTTTTGATAGTAATTTCAAATTTATTTAACTCTAAATACTTTCAACTTTAGCTCACTCTAAGTACTTATTAACCTGAGTTCGATATAAAATTATTATACAGCTTTTCGAGGTTATTACTCGAAAACAATCAGTACTTCATTTTTCTCAACTGCCCGGCCTTTCTCACAGTTCACTTTTTTAACAATGCCTTCGGTTGGTGATTTAATATTGTTTTCCATTTTCATGGCTTCAAGAACTAAAATATTATCGCCCTTTTCAACTTTAGTGCCTTCTTCAACCATTATATTTAATACTAAACCGGGCATAGGAGCTTTTATTTCATTAATCTTGGAAGTG
>DAOVJU010000056.1 GCA_030632095.1 Chlorobiota bacterium | reverse complement strand
TCCTTGATTTTCAAGATTTCGCAAGCCTTGATAGCGAACTTTCTGAACCAAACACTTGAGTTTGTCTCTTATGTAACGACTTTTTTTTTCAGTTACTTTTCTTGGGGCCAAATTGCACAATGCTGAGAGACTATAAAGTCAAGTTTTTTTTTACCGGCAATCTTTTATTAAATCAAGGTAAATCTTACACTAAGGCCAAATTTCCCTGTAGAAGTATTAAAGGCATTGGCTGTTTGGGGTGTATTACTTACCCTGTCGTAAAATATTCTGAGGTTAAAACGCTCACTCAATACATAATCAGCCGAAAGCTTTATAGAAAGCGCATTTTGGCCACCTGTAATATCATTTGTGCCTTCATTCACTTTCCGGGTAATTGAAAGTAATTCACGGTATGTTAAATCGGCCCTGACATTTAAATCACTGGTATATGGCCTTGACCTTCCCCCTGACTTAATAATGATCTCAACATCTTCAAAACGATACCCGACACCAATCACCAGGTCGTTTCCAGCCGTTTCAGTTATCTGGTTATTGTTCAAGCTATAATTTATCAAACGGTTTTTTTTGATCTCAAATTTTGAGATCAAACTATTGTTCCAGGTAATATTAACACCAATTAAAGGGCTGAATTGTTCAGAAATGGATATACCCCCAATGTCAAATTCAGAAATAAAGTTTCTTTCCAGATCGTCCATCATTTTTGTAAATCCGTCAATATCTTCTTTATATCTTGAATTTGTTTCAAAACTACCTATAGAATAGGTTGAACTATATGAATGATTAAGGTTCAAGTTTCGTACATATTGCTTGATAAACTCAATTTTCGACAAGCCATCATATGCTATTTGCCAGTTTGGTAACGGAATAGTTGGAAAGGTATTTAAACTTACTTTATCAGGGTCCTGCCTGGTATAAGCTGCTATAAAAGCATATATTAATACTTCCTGTGAGCCTGAATAATAACCATATGGATAAGCCAGCGCTTCGGCAGTATCAATTCCTGCAATATCAAAATCCGGATCATAATCAAGTGTATTATAGTTATATGCTTTCGATCTCAGATCAGCCAACCTGTTAGCTATATCCGGCCTGATTTCTCTTAATCGTTCAAATGCTTTACTGGTATTCTCAAGTCCAAAGTCTCCGAATGCAGTTCTCCAGGTTATGGTCGACATGGTAAAACTACCCATGGTCCTTGCACCTTCCTGGTCATATGTTGAACCATTATAGATATACAGTTCACTAAAATTTTCACTTTCGTTACGTAATGCCGTAATGTTAATTCGCAAACCTGGTAAAGGTTCTATTGTACCTCTTATATTTAAATTTTTCGATGTTATTAAAGCAAACGGATTTAGTACAGTTGTATCTTTGGTTAATAATTTTTTATCTATCATCTTATTGGCAAAATTATCATCCTGTATTCCGGCAATAAATTGCAAATCAGGATTCCAACTCCGATCCATACCAAAATACCTGGTATTTGACATATAACCGGGCAGAATGGTTCCTTTATTTTCTGAATAGGTAATGTTTATATCTTTTATTCCCATTATAGCGCCAAGGGTATAATCCAGTACTATTTTTACAGGATTTTCAATTACTTCACGTTTACCTGTAACAAAAATGCTAACATTTTCAGCATTTTCTTCAGCAGTAAATATTGCCCTGTTTTCATTAATGATATCAAATTCTCCTTTCACAGGCTTTTTATCTTTATCCAGAGCTTTAACTTCAATATCTTCAGTTCTTAGCTTATGAAAAATAACTTTTGGTATTCGTGCTTTTAAATTAACGTCAGTCATTTCGAAGCTGACATCTTCAAATTCTTTCTGTCTCTTCCTGGCCTGGACCCGTTTTTTTAATTTGTCGTTTACTGTTTTCAGATACCCTACTTTATTATAAAAGTTTACCATGTTAAGCTTCAGGGATCCATTAATAACATTTGAATTACGGATTGTATTCCCCAGGGAATCTTCCAGTTCATAGGGCTGAATTCCCTCCCAAACATATGTTCCGGTATACCGGACTGATGATGAAACCCAGTTGAACATTGGTATTTTATTTATGGGTATGGTATACGATAAATTAAAACGGTGGTCGTATTTGTAGTTTCGTCCCCCATCTTTTATGCTTTTTATAATGATTTCCTTATTTCCCGGGTGATCAAATTCTATTCCAAGTGAATCAATCGATAATTCTTCAACATCCGACATGTTATTGGCAGAAAAATCGAACTTTAATGATTTGGTAATATCATACTTAATATCATAAACCCTGTTCCATTTAAATTGACGGTCCCAGGTTGGATCAAAATCCTGGTCAAGGTTATTTATATTTCGCAGTTTAACTTCATTAAATTTTCTTGTCATATTTGTTCTGAAGGAGAGCGAAGAAGGAGCATAATAAAAATTGAAGTCTTTGATAATTTTAAAATATTTCCATTTAAATAATTTTGATTTTTTGAAAGGAGTAATGCTTTTTGGCCTTTTACTATAATTATAACTGATATTGCCATCGTAATTCTTCAGATAATTTGATTCGGTATTAATGTTGCGGGAATCAAAATCATTATAAGCGTAGGTTACAGCCCAGTTTGAGAGACTATAGAAATGTGATTTGCCCCTGGCAGGCTGGAGCCTGACATTTGTGAAATTAATGCTTCTTCTTTTTGAGTATGTTTGTGCCATTTTTAAATATTCCCTTTTTTCTTTATCTGTTTTTAGAGTATTTAATGTAGCTTCCAGCTCAATATCCTGATCAAGCGGATCATAAAGCGGGTTTATCTGGCTCTCTGAAATTCCCAGGTGCACAGGAATATTTACTTTTGTTTTTTCAGGGAAGAATTTTCCCAGTTCAAAATGTGATGAAATATCGTATTGAACAACTTCTTCCTTGCTTCGCTCGTTGACCTTTTTTTCAATGCTGCCAAATCCAGGAGTGCTTCTATTACCACTGAATGTTATGACACCAAAATCAGCAAGTTTAGTAACAATTTGTGCAGTGGCAGCCCAGCCGCCATATTCATCAAAATCCGTTAATCGTAGTTCATTAAACCATACTTCTGCGGATTTGGGCAAACCATCATCGTGTAAAGGGTTTCTGTCACGTTTTGGATTTCTGATACCAATCATAATGGTCTTTATATTACTTAAATTCGGGTTACCACGGATACTAACCCGGGCCCTTCCATATTTTTTCGTGAAGAGGCTTGTTATTGCAAACCCAGCTTTATTCCTATCACTCTTTGTTTCCTGTAAAATGAGAAATTTAAAATCTATCCGGTTAGAATCCGGCCATACAATCAACCGGTCGCTGGTCAACCCATCTTCATAATAACCACTTTGCAAATGCGGTGTAAGCTTAAGCGGAATTTCATATTCGTAATAATTACCCTGGTAATCGGAACCAAGCCTGATGAAAGCAACAACTTCATCATCTTCCAGGTATGCTTCATCAATGGCTTCAGCATGCACTTCAAACTGTAGTTTCTTATATTGCCTGACATCAAGGAATACATTTTTATAAACAGCTTTTGAATATCCATCGTTTAATGAATCAACACGTAAGCTTAACGATTGTTCATTTAACTGGCGCATTTGTGGATTTGACGGATCAGTTATCCTGTCAATACCGGGTGGTAACACATAATTTACCGGGTATCGGTGTCCATTTTCTTCAATGTTAACTACTGAAACATCAAAAGCGGAGGTGGCAGAATCAACATCAAAGGGTTGTACTTCTGATTCTTCACGAATAGGGAAATTATATTTTCGCCATTCACCTCTGACTAAATCAAGTTCTGCAAATCTTAAATGAGTTTCTTTATTGAAGTTTTTAAGGAACATTCTGATAAAGCGAATGGATTTGAAATCGTCAATTGCACCAACAACTTTATCAGGGTTATAAATTGGTATTTTAAATTGTATCCACCGTACATTCATTTGCTCTTTATTATTGAATGTAACAGATGTATGGCGGATATCTGTAATGTAATTTTTACCAATATTATCATCCGACAATGCTTCCGGTGTTATATTTACTACATATTGATAGTAACTTTCATTTTGACTAAGGGTGTAATCCTGGTTTATATCCTCAACATCAGGCCTCGGGCTTCCGCTGGTTGAATAATTTTCAGTTGACTGTGCGCTTGTAGGGGAGTTGCCTTCAAGGCCATTGAATTTTTTATACCGCTCAATAATATTAAACTGATCACTATAATCAGAACTTCTGAAATAAGCAAAATCATCACTTGACGGGTCGTCTTTTACTTTCGAGAATGCTACCGGATATTTATTTTGTAAGGTATCCAGAAAGCCATTAAAAAATATTGCTTCATTTGTATTATTCAATCCATCCAGGCCTACATCCTGGTTTATCCGTGAGTCATTGCCATGCTCAAATGCATTGATCAACGCCTGTCCTGAAGGAACCCTTCCCCAGGGAGTAATGTTATATTTTGTTGTATCGTTTGGGTCACCGGGTAATCCATCTTCAAAACTTTTGCGTCCGTCATTTAATATATCCTCAGAAATATTTCCCAGGTTAAAATACAACTGCCCACCTGTATTATCATCTTCATCCCAAAAAGGGTCCATCATCCAGAATTCAATAAATTCCACATTGGCTTCTTCAAAATCGTTGGTGGTAATTTTACGTATTACGCCTGCCCATCTTTCTTCCGGATTTATGAAATTCCCGGTATTTGCATCAATGTTTTCCGTGTCGTAATTATAAGGCCCTCTTTCCGCCGGAAAGTAAGATACATTAAGTACCGGTATATTGGTTGGAATACCACTTTGCGTTTCACGGAATGGAAACAGGTCCTGCTCTTCAACCCTGTAAACATTAGGGTTTGATTGCAATTCAACATCAACCGGGGAATTACGTTCGGTAAACAAGGGATCAATCCTGTACCAGGCAAGCTTTGCCCTGTTGAAACCCATTTCCAGGTTACCTCTTTTATCACCTTCCGGGAATAGATCATCTGTTTGCCCTTGCGGGGTACTGGCTAAAAACCAAAGTTCAGGGCTTTTAATGTTAATGGTAGATTTACTGCCCTCAAAGTCGTCAATATATGATACACCTTCTTTTTCCAGCGCTTTTGAGTGTCCGGGAATTAAATGGGCAAATTCACCATTAATGGTAATCATCGACATTTCTTTGGTTTCCAGGAGTGGCATCCGGTCAATCAGCCGTGTTAAAAAAGGAACTTCTTTCCGGAACGAACCATTAAACCCCCAAATGGTATTTGATATTGGTTCCTCGCCTATGTTTACCTTTTTCGTGATTGGTTTTTCAGTAAGGTTCATAATAGTAGCACCAATTTGCATATCCTCATTAAAACGGTAATCGAGATGTGTCCCAACCAGCGATTTTGACTGCATGCTAAACAAGGTATTACTTTCCAGGGAAACCTGTATAGGAATACCTGAAGCCAACAATCCCTGATCAAGTATTTTTACCCGGCCCAACATATAGTCTACTGTATAGTCCTGATTTTCAACCAATGTCCTGCCATTAGCAGTAACATTAACCGAACCTCGTGGTATATTAAAAGCATTTAATGAAATTTCATTACTTGAAGATGACTGGTATTCACCTTTAAGGATAAATTTATTCTTCTCTGCAATTTGTCGTGCAGCGCTTTGCGTGGTATCATACAATTCCTGGTAAACATATTTTTCAGCAATGTCTTTATCATCAAATTCTTCTTCAAAGTCTTTTCCGAAGGGCTGTAGTTCAGGAAAAAAGATTCTTCCTTTTCGGGTATCAATGGTTACGTTTTCGATAAAATCAAAAACATTGTCTCCTTTATTGGTCCTTGATCCGGTTGATGTTAAATTATCCAGTTGCATAACATGTAATAACCGGTCATTTGCTATCACGCTTTCTTTAAGTGTTGTCAGTGGTGTTCCTGTTTCATCATCATAATAGAGAATGTCAAATTTGAAATCGGTTGGTTTTATCTGGTAACCACCAATAGCATAAACATTTTTCATCATTAAATCCCAGGTATTAAACCTGGGTGATAAGTTTGTGCCTTTTAATAACTTAACTACAAGCGTTTTAGGCGCTTCAATACCATCGGTAGACAACTCACCAACCTTGTATGTTTTTCCATTCATTGTATATTCGTATGCAACTGCCAGTATTTCGTCAGCATTTAATGCCTGGTTAAGCGAGATATAACCCAAAGCATTATTCACCGAATATTCAGAAGGATCTAACAAACGGGCGCTTTCTAACATTTCATAATCCTGTCCACCTACAAAATTATCAACCGCAAATGTTGACATGTAAGAATTTAATGTATCGAGTTCGCGAATATATTCAAACACAATTTTTTCTTCCAGATTATTAATAGAATCTGTAGGATAGTAAGTAGTAAATCCAGGTGTTGGCTTTATAAAATTGCTTGCGAAAATATTATCTTTATATGAATCATCAATATCATATGGATAAGAATAATTCGTTTCAGCCAAATCCTGAAAAGCAATGATATTTCGTGCTTTTTCAAAATTACCACGCTTATTGGTTATCCAGACTTCAATTCGGGTAATATTAAGGCCCGATCGTATTTGTGGTAACTGGTTTAAACTTTGCTCATAAGTGTCTTTAAAATAATGGGCCAGGAAAAAGTGCCTGTTCGCATCGTATTCATCTGCATAAAGTTCAAAGTCGTTTCGTTGCGCCCCGCCTTCTACTTCAATTACCGAAGTTTCACCTTTTTGCTGTGAAAAAACTGAAGTGACGGATAATTTTCCAAACTGCAATTCAGTTAAAAAGCCAAAAAGAGTTTGGCTCCCGGAAATTAAAGAACCTGTTAATGGCATTGTAACATCACCGGCTTCAATTTTTTTAATTATATCATCTTCTTTTCCTTCAAACTTCAGGTTGGTTTTATTTTCGAACTCAAATGTGGCCTCCGTGTCGTAATTGATACCAAGTTGCAAATTGTCACCAATTTTACCGGTAACATTCATTTGTATTTTTTCCTTAAAATCGAAGGTAGTATTTTTTTGCTGTTTTACAGGCAACATAGTATTATCAACCTTATTGGTTACTACGCCAAATATTAATTCGGCAGAACCTTGTGGTTTAATATCAATGGTATTGCTTCCAAAAATTGTTTCGAATACTTCACTGCCTACATATAATTTTGGTATTAATTTACCCTGGTGTTCAAAGCTTTCACTCCTGAACCTTTGTTGCCAATAGTTCTGTAAAGCATTATCAAAATCATATTTCCGGTAATCTTCAAAGCTCATGGTTCCTGTTGGCCTGTAATTAAGATTTCCCATTTTTTGAATAAATTCATACTGGCCGGTTTCAGGATTATATTGTATCTCAGAAGTAATATTTGAAGGCTTGTTAAGAAACAGGGGAGAATGAGCGCTTTCCTGATAATATGGAAATGAAGGTTCATCTTCGAAAGGGAATGGTAATTTTACCGAATCAGTTGTTGTTGTATCATCTAACTCTTTAATTTGCAGAAAATTGTCAAATGGCTTATTCAACAAACCGGTTTTATTTAAATGATTTTGATTTCCAAATCCTGCGCTGGAAATAGAAATTATAAGAGAAAATATACCTAGGATACGGATATAGCTTTTCAATGCTTGATTTGCAGATAGTTTTTGCGCATTGCTATTACAAATCAAATAATTATAAAGTTGTATATAGCTTAATAATTTATTTTTCAATGATTCCTGGTAGTATCTATAATTGTTTTAGCACTAGTTTAATTAACTCTTCAACTGTAAGGTCGTTATTCTCAATATATACTTTACTGATTACTTTTTCGGCCGAATTTTTAGAAAAGCCAAGAATTTCTAATGCTGATAACGCTTCTTCTTTAATTCTATTGCTTTCAGAAACAAATATTTCTTCAGTTTTATCGAGCTTAATTAATTTATCTTTTAAATCCAGAATAATTCTTTGTGCAGTTTTGGTACCAATGCCTTTTATGCTTTTTAACAGCATTACATCGTTATGCAATATTGCAAGCTGAATTTCTTCAGCAGTCATTGACGATAACATCATTCTCGCTGTATTAGGACCCACACCACTAACTGAAATTAATTGCCTGAACACTTCACGCTCAACTTTGTCGAAAAATCCAAATAAAATAAGAGCATCTTCTCTTACAACCTGATGAAGAAATACGTTGCATTCCTTTAATTTATTAATTTTTGAGTAAGTGTTTAAGGAAATATTTATGAAATATCCAATCCCGTTTGATTCAATTATTACAAAAGCAGGATTTATTTCCGTGAGGTTTCCTTTAATGAATTCGTACATTATTTTTGTTATTAGTTTTTTAGTTAATGGTTCCGATAATTATCGGAATAGTTATTTAGTTTATTTGTTCTTAAACCCTCTGCTAATTTGTATATCCAAAGATTTTCTAATCCTGTTGCCATAATGATAAACTTAAACTATAAAACTAATAAACTATAACTGCAAACTAATAAACTGTAACTAAAAACTAATAAACCAATAACTAAGTTTTTATATCTTATTTGGTTTTGGATTGTATATCACTTTCAAATTCAATTCTTTCAATTGCTCTTCTGAAACAGCAGAAGGTGAATCAATCATAACATCCCTCCCTGAATTATTTTTTGGAAATGCAATAACGTCTCTAATGCTATCTAATCCGGCAAATAGTGAAACCAGTCTGTCAAATCCCAGCGCTATGCCACCATGTGGCGGGGCACCATATTTAAAGGCATCCATTAAAAACCCGAATTGTTCATCCGCTTCTGCCTGGGTAAAACCTAAATATTTGAACATGTTTTTTTGCATGTCAGTATCATAAATCCGTAATGAACCACCGCCAATTTCAATTCCGTTAATTACCAGGTCGTAAGCATTAGCCCTGACTTTTGCAGGTTCAGTGTCCAGTAAATGCATATCTTCTTTTTTGGGCATTGTAAAAGGATGGTGCATAGCATAAAACCGTCCGGTTTCTTCATCCCATTCAAGAAGCGGAAAATCAACTATCCAAAGCGGGGTAAACCGGTTTTTATTTCTCAACCCCAATCTTTCGCCCATTTCAAGGCGTAATTCGGAGAGTGCATTTAAAGTATTTTCTTTTTCACCTGCAAGTATTAATATTAAGTCCCCCTTTTGGGCATTTAAAATTTCAGCCCATTTTTGCAACTCATAAGAAGTATAAAATTTATTAATTGATGATTTTATAGAACCATCTTCATTTAATTTTATATAGACTAATCCTTTTGCTCCAATCTGGGGTTTCTGAACAAACTTTGTCAATGCATCCAGTTGTTTTCTTGAATATTCAGCGCAACCACATGCACATATTGCACCAATATATTCAGCATTATTAAAAACATTGAAATCTTTTCCTTTGGCAATGTCAGTAAGTTCATTTATTTTCATTTCAAACCGGATATCAGGTTTGTCGGTGCCATATTCGTGCATGGCCTGTTCATATGAGATTTTTGGGAAATTATGATTTAATTGAATGTCTTTAACTTGTTTAAACAGATGCTTTGTCATTTCCTCAAAAATTGCTAAAACATCATCCTGGCCTACAAAAGACATTTCACAGTCAATTTGTGTAAATTCAGGTTGCCTGTCTGCTCTTAAATCTTCATCGCGAAAACACTTTACAATCTGATAATATCGGTCAAATCCGGAAATCATTAAAAGTTGCTTGAATACCTGTGGCGATTGTGGTAAGGCATAAAATTCACCCTGGTTCATTCTTGACGGAACAACAAAATCCCTGGCTCCTTCGGGAGTAGATTTTATCAAAACCGGAGTTTCAATTTCAACAAATTGTAGCAAATCAAGATAATTTCTAACTTCCCTGGCCATTCTGTGCCTTAACTCAATATTCCTTTTCACCGGGTTTCTTCTCAGGTCAAGATACCTGTATTTCATGCGCAATTCATCGCCGCCATCGGTTTCTTCTTCAATTGTAAAAGGTGGTATTTCCGATTTACTTAAAACCAATAATTCTGAAACCAAAATTTCGATATCTCCGGTTGGTATTTTTTTGTTTTTATTACTTCTTTCAATTATTTTACCTGTAACTTTAATAACAAATTCACGCCCAAGTTCATCAGCTTTCCTGCATAATTCAGGGTTTTGTGCTTCATCAAAAACAAGTTGTGTAATACCGTACCTGTCGCGTATATCAATAAAAGTCATACCGCCTAATTTTCTCATTTTTTGAATCCAGCCACTTAAAGTAACTACATGATCAATGTTTTTTGCTGTTAGTTCACCACAAGTATGTGTCCTGTACATTTTTCTTAATTTAAGGAATAACAATAAATATTTAAAGTATCTTAATTCCAATATTCATTCTTTTTTGGCAGAATATTTTGGTTATTAGTTTGTTAGTTAATGGTTTTTAGTTTTTTAGTTACTTGTTATAGTTATTCAGTTTATTTGTTCTTATGACTACTCTTATTAAGTTCGTTAAAATTAAGAAAACGGATATAAGCACTTGTGCTTTTTAAAAGTATGGTATATCTATCCGCAATTCTTATTGCATCATCTTCAGGAATAAAGTTCTTTCTGGCTGATCTAAGAATACCTCTTTTTGTTTCTTCAGCTTCGCCTTTGGCAATATTTAAAAACCTTGTTTTTTCCTTTAATGTTGTCTTATGATAACTTTCAGCTATATTATTTGAAACTGAGGCTGATGATCTTCTTAATTGATCAACACTTCTGAATATTTCATCTTTTGGAAAACGCTTTGTTATTTTATGAGTCTCAATCTCTAAGTCCTCTGCTAACTTATAAATTCTGAGATTATCTAAACCTGTTGCCATTATGATTATCTATAACTATTGAAACAAAAACCATTAACTAATAAACTATAACTAAAGACTAATAAACTAATAACTAAGTTTTACATTTTTACTACAAAATTAAAAATCAACAATTAAAGCATTATGAAACTTCAGTTGAACGTATAATTTAATAAATTGCGAATGTAACAAACTGTAAGCAGTTATCAGAGTACTTCATAGATTTTTAATTAATTTGCGAAGCTATGTTTTTATAATGCAAAATTTCCGGTGTAATTATGATTGAGATATTTACTGATGAGTATTTTATGAAGCAAGCCCTTCATGAAGCAAATAGAGCATTTGAAAAGGAGGAAGTTCCAATTGGTGCTGTAATTGTTTCAAACAATAAAATAATTGCAAGGGCACATAACCTTGTTGAAACCTTGAATGATGTAACTGCCCATGCCGAAATGCAGGCATTTACCTCT
>DAOVJU010000189.1 GCA_030632095.1 Chlorobiota bacterium | reverse complement strand
ATGATAAAATTTCCATAGAAGAAGCCGAAAATGGTGCACAAGCAATTGAAAAACTTGAGAATAAAAACTTTGATTTGGTTCTTATGGATTTAATTATGCCTGAAATGGATGGATATGAAGCAACAAAAACAATAAGAGAAAAACTTAATTTTCCTTCTAATGAAATTCCAATTCTCGGAATGACGGCAAATGCAGCTGAAGACGAAAGGGAAAAATGCCTTTCAGTTGGCATGAATGAATATATTGCCAAACCTTTTAATCCGGATGACTTGTTTGAGAAAATTTATAATCTAACTAAAAATACCTAACCTGGCGCAGTGTCCACGCCTAACCTTGGCGCAAGTGTCCTTGTGCCTTTATTAAAAAATCAAATAGCGGATGCTTGCGCTATTATGTGTTTTGAAATTATGGCAGTGGCTTAACTAATCAATAATTTCATATTTTAAAAGAACCTGGTTATAGTAACCATAATTTTGTATATTTATATTAGTCATAAATCAGTATTATATAAACTATATTATGAACCCACTACGAAAAGTCGTAAAAACTAAATAAAGCCACAGATTCACAGATTTTTTCAAAATTAAATCAGTGTAATCTGTGGCAGCTTTTTTCGATTATTTTAGATAAATGTCTTTTTGAACTGGACTCTATTATTAAAGTTTTGAAACCTTATTTAATAGCACATAAATAATGCAAAACCAAAAAATTATATTATTCATAACTTTTCTCTTTTTCAATTTTCATTGTATAATATATGGACAATCTAAGGACATAAAATTCGATCATATTTCTACTAAACAAGGCCTTTCGCATAATACAATCCACTGTATTTTACAAGATAGTTATGGTTTTATCTGGATAGGCACCGAAGATGGATTAAATAGGTATGATGGTTACGAATTTAAAATATACAGGCACAATATTCTTGATACTCTGTCAATTGCCGACAATTTTATTTATTCTGTTATTGAAGATGAAGACAAACAATTATGGATTGGTACCAATGTAGGCGGATTAGATAAATTTGACAGGAAAAATGATATATTTATTCATCACAAGCATGATTTAAAGAATAAATATAGTATTAGTGATAATCGTATAAACCAGGTTAATGAAGATAACGAAGGGGATTTATGGCTGGCTACTGACCATGGATTAAATAAGTTTGATAAAATTAAAGGTCATTTTACCTGCTATATACATGATAAATCAGATACTAATAGCATTAGTGACAATCAAATACTGACAATTTTTGAAGATAAACAAAATGTTTTATGGATAGGTACCAATAACGGGGGACTTAACAAATTTGACAAAAAAACTAAAATATTCAGTCATTATTTACACGATCCTGACAATCCGAATAGTATTAGTAGCAATACTATTATTTCAATAGCTGAAGATAATAATGGTTTTCTTTGGATTGGAACTAACCAGGGGTTAAATAAATTCAGCCCTGTCAATAAGGTATTTACCCGGTACCAACCTGATTTGCATGATGCAAATAGTTTAAGTAACCGGTCTGTATCAGGTATTCTAATAAACCAGTTTAATGAAATATGGATTGGTACAGCCAATGGTTTAAATATTTTTAACTCTGAATCTGAAAATTTTTCACGATATTACCATAGCGAATCTGATGAGAGAAGTTTAAGCGCTAATGTTATTTTTTCTCTGATTAAGGATAAATCTGGTATTATCTGGTTAGGAACAGCAGAAGGTGGTTTAAATAAATACAACACGGATCAAAAACAATTCCTGCACATTAAACATGATCCAAATAATGCGAACAGCCTGGATTATAATGTTGTACGCTATTTATATGAAGATAATAACGGAATAATATGGATAGGAACATTACGCGGATTAAATAAATTTGATATTACTAATAAGCAATTCACACATTATGATTTCCAGGATGGAGTAACTTCCGTATTAATTGACAAAAGAAATGAATTATGGATAGGGACCTGGCAAAAAGGCCTGTTCCGGGTACCTCCAATTAATACAAATAATAAAAACAGTGAGTTTAACTGGAATGAAATGAAGCAATATCAGCACTATCCTGACAATCCTTTAAGTATAGGCAGCAATACCGTACAACATATTTATGAAGATTCATTTGGCAATTTTTGGATCGGAACTGAAGCGGGCTTAAATATATTAAACAGGAATAATGATGAATTTATCCTTTTATATCATGACCCGGATAATAATGAAAGTATAAGCGATAATCGTATTCAAACACATTGTATCGTAGAAGATAAACAACATAATTTATGGGTTGGAACATGGAACGGTTTAAACAGGTTATCTCTCAATAAGACCATAACTTCTGAAAATAATACATTCCGGTTTACAAGGCTAATACACGAGCCTGATAATATTAATAGCCTGAGCGACAATAGAGTTATATCAATATTATCAAATAACAATGAATTATGGATTGGTACTTACGGGGGAGGCTTAAATAAAATGGTCATTGAATACGGCACTTCCGGCAAAGAATCTTATCATTTTGTTTATTATACCGAAAAAGACGGCCTCCCAAACAATTCAATATATGGAATTCTTCAGGATGATATTAATAATTTATGGCTCAGCACCAACAAAGGCTTATCAAAGTTCAATATAAAAACCGTTATGTTTCGAAATTATTTTGAAAGCGATGGCTTACAGAATGACCAATTCTTTTGGGGGGCCAGTCTTAAACTTTCTACCGGAGAAATGCTATTTGGTGGAATAAACGGATTTAATATGTTTTATCCTGACAGCATCTCCGATAATCTTTTTAAACCACCTGTTGTAATAACCGATTTTCAAATATTTAACGAGAGTGTTATGATTGGTAAAGAATATAAAGGGCATATCATTCTTAACAAGCCAATTTATGAAACAAATAAACTAGAACTTACTTATAAACATAAGGTCATTTCTTTTGAATTTGCTTCTTTAGACTATTCAAACCCGAAAAACAATAAATATGCATACAAAATGGAAGGCTTTGAAGAAAATTGGAACTTTGTTGACAAAAGGCGTTTTGTATCATACACAAATCTTCCTTCCGGTAATTATAATTTTCAAATAAAAGCAACTAACAGCGATGGAATTTTATATGATTCATTAACCTCAATAAATATTATTGTCAACCCGCCGTTTTGGAATACTGCATGGTTCATTATTCTTGAAATAATAACAGTGCTTATTCTAATTATTGTATATATACGATTGAGAGAAAGAAAACTGAAAAAAGATAAAAAAATATTAAACCGGAAAGTTATAGAACGAACAAATGAAATAGAACAACAAAAAGATGCAATAAAAAAACAAAAAAATATTTTATTAAGACAAAACAAAGAAATAACTGATAGTATTATATATGCCAAAAGAATTCAAAATGCCTTATTCCCTCCTGAAGAATTATTTGAACAATATTTCAAAAATTACTTTATTATCAATATTCCACGAGATATTGTCAGCGGCGATTTCTATTGGATTAAAAAAGTTTCTAACTATACAATTATTGCTGTAGCTGATTGTACAGGGCATGGAATTCCAGGTGCATTTATGAGTATGTTAGGCATTGCATTTTTGAATGAAATAATCAGATATAAGGACATAACATCTGCAAGTGAGGTATTAAATGAATTGCGTAAACAAATTAAGAATTCCTTACATCAACAGGGTAAAGAAGGTGAAACTGATGATGGTATGGATATTGCCCTTTGCGCTATTGATTATGATAAAATGCAAATGCAATTTGCCGGGGCTTTTAATCCGCTTTATATGTATCGAAACAATGAACTTACAATCATTAAAGGTGATAAAATGCCAATTGGAATTTATATCGATGAAAAAGAGAGTTTTACCAACCACGAAATCAAGATTGAAAAAAATGATTGTTTCTATTTGTTTTCTGATGGATATATTGACCAGTTTGGAAGTGATGATGACGTTAGATTTACAAGTTCAAGATTTAAAAAGTTGTTATCTGAAATTCACCAAAAATCATTATCAGAACAAAATGAAATTCTAAAGAAAAACTTATTACAGTGGAAAGTAAATCGTGAGCAAGTTGATGACATTACAGTTGTAGGATTTAGAATTTAATGATTTTTACTTTTTATGTATCTTTAATGATAGTCTTTCGTATATATTAAAGTATAATATTCTGAAATAAGAATTTTAAAATATATTGATCAGGTAGTTTTAAAATCATAATGAAAAATATATTAAAAACTTTATTCATTCTTCTACTTCTGATAATAACAGGTTCAGAAATGTCTTTTTCACAATCGAATAAAGACAGTTTGTTCAATATTATCAACACATCTGCTATTGATACAAATAAGATAGATGCTAATATTAAACTGGTAAATATTTTCGCCCGAAATGAAAATTATGATTCAGCTAATATCTTCATTGAAAATGCCATTCAATTATCAAAAGAAATAAAAAGTGATAGAAAACTGGCAATCTCACTGGATAACAAAGGGAGGTTATTAAGAAAACAAGGTAAATTTGATGCTTCACTAGATGCTCATTTCCAGGCGCTTGAAATTGCAAAAAAAATCAACGATAAACATATCTTAGCCGGTATAAATAACAACATTGGCATTACATACCGGCGAAAGGCTGAAGATAACATGGCATTAAAATATCATTTAATAGCTTTAAAACTTGCAGAAGAAATAAACAATACAAAAAATATTTCATATGCATGTAATAGTATTGGTATTATATACACTTATCAAGACAATTACGATGATGCCCTCCCCTATTATGAAAAAGCTATGAAAATAGCTCAATTAAGAAATAACATGATTGGTGTTGCAATAAACTTAAACTCTATTGCCTGGATATATGAATTGAAATCTGACTATGAAAAAGCTATAGAATATTATAATAAATCATTAGAAGTTAATCAGAAAATAAATAATCATAAAGGAATTGCCATATGTTATAGCGATTTAGGTAAACTTCACAGAACTATTGGTGAATATCAAAAGTCATTAGAATATTACAAAAAAGCCATTAAGGTAGATGAAGAAGATGGAGATAAAAGGTACATAGCCCGCAGCAGGATATATCTTGGCGAAGTATACGCAGATATGGGAAACTATAATCAGTCTTTAAGAGAATTGCAAACCGGATTAAATTATGCACTTCAATTAAAGACAAAAAGACTTATAAAGGATGGTTATGAACAGCTTTCGAAAACGTACGAGAAAATTGGAGATATTGCCAAAGCTCATGAAAACTATAAGAAGGCTATGATATATAAAGATAGCATATACAATGAAGAAAGCTCCAGGCAAATTGCAGAATTGCAAACACTTTATGAAACAGAAAAGAAGGAAAAAGAAATTGAATTGCAACGGATTGAATTACAACAGAAAGAAAATCAAATTCATCAAAAAAACATACAGCGAAATATTTCCATTGGTGGTTCAATAATACTTTTAATATTTTTGATAATTGCTATCAGAATTTACCTGCAAAAGAAAAAAGTAAATCAAATTCTTACAGAACAAAAAGAAGAGATCAGATCACAAGCAATGCACTTAAATGCTGCCAATAAACAAATTTTAAAGAATACTAAATTAAAAGAGTTGTTTTTTGCTAATACCAGCCATGAAATCAGAACCCCTGTAAACATAATCGTCGGGTTTACAAATCTTCTGTTAAACAGCCAGTTTGACATAAAACAAAAGATATACCTGAAGAATATCAAGAATTCAGGAAATAGTTTACTGGCTATTGTAAACGATATATTAGATTATTCAAAAATTGAAGCCGGTAAATTAAAAATTAAAGATGTTGAATTCAACATTTCTAGAAAAATAAAAAACATATATGAATCAATGCAGAATAGGGCAAATGATAAGAACATAAAACTATTACTTGATATTCAAAATAATATACCCGAGTTTGTAATTGGCGATCCCAACAGGTTAAACCAGATATTAACCAATTTATTAACTAATGCTATTAAATTTACTGATAAGGGTGAGGTAAATATTAGAGCAAGATTAGATAATAAAGATAGTAAAACAGCTTTCATAGAATTTACTGTTTCTGACACCGGAATTGGAATCCCTAAAAACAAGTTAGAAAACATCTTTGAAAGTTATTCACAGGCATTTGATGAAACCTCCCGGAAATTTGGGGGAACCGGATTAGGTTTATCTATAGTAAAAAAACTAATTGACTTACAAGATGGAAGTATAAGTGTTAATAGCATTGTAGGTAGAGGCAGTATTTTTACGTTTGGTTTACCATATGAAATAAGCGATGGAAGTTTAATTGATGATAGAATTGAAAGTAGAATTGAAAAAGTAAAGGAAATTAAAAAAATGAACATTTTATTGGTAGACGACAATGCAATTAATCGTGCCCTGGCAACTGATACAATACATTTATTTAATGACAAGATTAATATTGACGAAGCTGAAAATGGAAAAATTGCAATAGATAAACTTAAGGTAAAAGAATATGATTTAGTACTAATGGACCTATTAATGCCTGAAATAGATGGTTATGAAGCTACACAAATAATTAGAAATGAATTTAAATCTCCTAAAAATAAAATTCCCATTTTAGGAATGACTGCAATCAGCGAAGAAGAAGAAAGAAAAAAATGTATTGAAATGGGAATGAACGAATACATAACAAAACCATTTGACCCCGAAGAT
>DAOVJU010000218.1 GCA_030632095.1 Chlorobiota bacterium | reverse complement strand
TCATCATTGCAACAACAGCTGCAACATTCTCTTCATCAACAATTTCACGATGTTTTACCAATTCTCTTTCCCATCTTCCCTTTTCTTCATCAAGCTGAGCCAGGTATTTCTTTTCCTTATCCCTGAAATTTGCTGCATTTTCAAAATCCTGGCTTTTTACTGATTTCTTCTTTTCCTGCCTGATAATTTCAATATCTTTTTCGAGTTTAATGATTCTGTCAGGCACATTTATATTCGAAATATGTACCCTTGATCCTGATTCATCCAGTGCATCAATGGCTTTATCAGGCAGATGCCTGTCGCTTACATAACGCATAGTTAAATGAACACAGGCATTAATAGCATCCTGTGTATATGTTACATTATGATGATCTTCATAACGGTCTTTTATATTATTTAAAATATCAATTGTTTCATCGGGAGTAGTGGGTTCAACCATTATTTTCTGAAACCTTCTTTCCAGCGCCCCGTCTTTTTCAATATACTGCCGGTATTCATCCAATGTGGTTGCTCCAATACACTGGATATCACCACGAGCTAATGATGGTTTTAACATGTTCGCTGCATCAAGTGATCCGGATGCACCTCCGGCGCCAACAATGGTATGAATTTCATCAATAAATAAAATTATATCCGCAGTTTTCGATAATTCATTCAGTATGGCTTTCATTCTCTCTTCAAATTGACCCCGATATTTTGTACCGGCAACAATAGAAGCTAAATCTAGTGTTACAATACGTTTGCCGAATAAAACTCTTGAGACTTTACGTTGAATAATTCGTATTGCCAATCCTTCTGCTATTGCTGATTTTCCAACACCTGGTTCACCAATTAATACAGGATTGTTTTTCTTTCTGCGACTTAAAATCTGTGCCAGGCGTTCTATTTCAATATCTCTGCCTATAATCGGGTCTAAGCGGTTTTCCTCTGCTGCTTTGGTAAGGTCAATACCAAAATTATCGAGTACAGGAGTGTCAGAATTTGACTTTTGCACAGGATGTGATCCACCTCCCTGCGGATTGTTATATTTTTCTGTTCCTTCATCATCACTGTATGGTGGTTCATTACTTTGATCTTTTACCGGATCCTGCTCAATTGCATCTTTAACCATCACGTAATCAACTTTAAATTCTTCAAGCAATTGGGTAACATAACTTGAACTATTTTTAAGAATGGCTAATAACAGATGTCCTGTATCTACTGTATCATTTTTTAGGGCTTTAGCTTCAAGATAAACTAGTTTTAATACTTTTTCAGCAGCCTTTAACAAGGGAATACTATCAATATCGTCAATGCTTAAAACTTCATTTGTACGTATTTTATTTTCTATTATTTTCTTTATTTCATTTAAGTTAATTCCAAAAGCAAGTAAAATCTCAACTGCAAGACCTTCTCCTTCTCGCAATATTCCCAGGAACAAATGCTCTGTTCCAATCTCTGAATTGCCTAGCCTTACTGCTTCTTCGCGACTAAATGTAAGTACATCTTTAATGCGTTGTGAAAACTTTGAATCCATAGTTATACATGTAATTTTTTCTATTTGGACAATATAATTAAATTTTGTTTTCAAAATTACACAATCTTAGCAATTCTGCAATCAATTATAAACATCTAAATGTTAATAATTATCTAAATTTTACGCTAAATATGTGATCTTAAATTCTTATTTTAGTGAGCTTTTTTAGGGAAATAAAAAGCTAACGTTAAAGTTTAATAATATAGTTGATAATTTTAATTTTAAATAAATGGCTGAAGGCGAGAAAATATTAAGAATAAACATTGAAGAAGAGATGAAATCGGCCTACATTGATTATTCAATGTCGGTGATTGTTTCAAGGGCCTTACCTGATGTTAGAGATGGTTTAAAACCTGTTCACAGAAGAGTATTGTTTGGAATGTCGGAGCTTGGTCTAAGCGCTGCCAGGACCTTTAAAAAATCGGCCAGGATTGTGGGAGAGGTGCTTGGTAAATATCATCCTCATGGTGATTCTTCTGTGTATTTAGCAATGGTTAGAATGGCTCAGGAATGGTCGCTCAGATATCCACTTGTTGACGGGCAGGGTAATTTTGGTTCAATTGATGGTGATAGTCCGGCAGCAATGCGTTATACTGAGGCACGGTTAAAGAAAATTGCTGAAGAAATACTTTCTGATCTTTACAAAAACACTGTAGATTTTCAATTAAATTTTGATGATACCATAGAAGAACCTACTGTTCTTCCTACAAGAATACCAAATTTACTGGTCAATGGAGCTTCAGGAATTGCTGTTGGAATGGCAACAAATATGCCTCCGCACAACCTGTCGGAAATAATAGATGCAACCATTGCCTATATTGACAATAAGGATATTGATATAGAAGGATTAATTGAATATGTTAAAGCTCCCGATTTTCCAACAGGTGGCATTATTTATGGTTACACCGGTGTAAGAGAAGCCTTTGAAACCGGAAGAGGCCGTATTGTAATCAGGGCTAAAACAGAAATAGAGATAAAACCATCAGGGCGCGAACAAATAATTGTTACCGAAATTCCATATATGGTCAATAAAGCAGAGCTAATTATAAAAACTGCTGATTTAGTTAACGAAAAGAAAATAGAAGGAATTTCATATGTAAACGATGAGTCAGACAGGACGGGTATGCGTATTGTATATACGCTTAAAAAAGATGCTGTTGCAAATGTAGTATTAAATAAATTGTTTAAGTACACGCAACTACAAAACTCATTTAGTGTTAATAACATAGCATTAGTAAAAGGCCGGCCAAGATTGTTAAATCTTAAACAGCTAATTACGAGTTTTGTTGACCACAGGCATGAAATAGTTATGCGCAGGACACAATATGAACTGGAACAAGCTGAAAAAAAGGCACATATACTTGAAGGTTTACTTATTGCTTTAGATCATCTTGATGAAGTAATTACATTAATACGTAATTCTAAAACACCTGACGAAGCAAAGACAGGCTTAATGGAAAACTTTGAACTTACTGAAATTCAGGCTAAAGCTATACTTGATCTGCGTTTGCAAAAGTTAACCGGACTTGAACGTGAAAAGATCAAGCTGGAATATGAAGAATTGATGAAGCTTATTGAATATTTAAAAAGCATTTTAGCTGATGAAGTATTACGTATGCAAATAATTAAAGATGAGCTAATTGAAATAAAAGAGAATTATGGCGATGAGCGTAGAACTGAATTGATTCCTAATGCCGAAGAGTTTAATCCTGAAGATTTTTATGCTGACGATGAAGTAGTTATTACCATATCGCGCATGGGTTATATCAAGAGAACACTATTAACTGAATTCAGAACGCAAGGTAGAGGTGGAGTTGGTTCAAAAGGAAGTACAACCCGTGATGAGGATTTTATTGAACATTTATATATTGCTACCATGCACAATACCATGATGTTTTTTACTGAAAAAGGTAAGTGCTTCTGGCTCAAGGTTTATCAAATACCTGAAGGAACTAAAATTTCAAAAGGAAGAGCAATACAAAACCTCTTGAATATAGAACCGGATGATGAAGTGAAAGCATACATAAATGTAAAAAAGCTTGATGATAAAGAATATGTTGATAATAATTATATTGTTCTGTGTACTGAAAGAGGAATTATAAAGAAAACCTCCTTAGAAGCATATTCCCGGCCAAGACAAAATGGTATAAATGCTATCAATATAAGGGAAAATGATCACTTATTAGAAGCTAAATTAACCAACGGAAACCACGATATTGTGCTTGCTGTAAGATCAGGTAAAGCCATACGTTTTCATGAAAGCAAGGCAAGGGCAATTGGCAGAACTACATCTGGTGTACGAGGTATAAGAATTAATGAAAAAGACCAGGTAATTGGTATGATCTGTGTTGAAAATGAGAGTGAAGATATTTTAGTAGTCTCGGAAAAGGGATTTGGTAAACGGTCTAAAATTAGAGATTACCGAATTACAAACCGTGGCGGAAAAGGTGTTAAAACAATTAATATCACTGAAAAAACAGGTAATTTAATTGCTATAAAAGGAGTAATTGATACTGATCATCTGATGATTATTAATAAATCAGGAATTACGATAAGAATGAAAGTATCACAAATGAGGGTTATGGGAAGAGCAACGCAAGGAGTGAAGCTTATAAATTTAAAAGAGGGAGATGAAATTGCTGCTGTTGCTTATGTTGCCATGGATGGAACTGAAAATGAAGATGTTAAAGAAGGAGAATGAGAAGATTTAGGCTAAGAACATGGAAAGAATAAAGGAACATAAAATAAGAAAAGGAAAAAATAAAGCTGATGGAAGCAATTGATATAGTGTAATTTAAAATAAATCTGTATAATAACTATATAGTTTTTATTGAAAATTTCTATAAAAAGAATTATTTTTGAACAAAACCGTTATTTATTAATTTAAATTTAGCAAAATGAAACGCATTGTATTATTATTAGTTCTATGTTTCAGTATCTCAATTATGTATGCACAAAACTCCAAAGTTGTAAGTGCATATAATTACATGAAACCGCAGTATAATGAATTGGATAAAGCACAGGAAAATATTGATGCAGCGATTTTACATGAAAAGACTATGGGTAAAGCAAAAACCTGGTATTATCGTGGACAAATCTATCATACAATATACCAAAGCGAAGAAGAGAGATTTAAAGCATTACATGATGATCCGTTAAGTGTAGCTGTTGAATCGTACATGAAAACAATGGAATTAGATATCAAAAATCAATATAAAATTGATATAATTTCGAGGTTAAACTCAGCTTCATTACAATTTATGAATGATGGAATTGATGCTTTTAATGCCGGAGATTATAATAAAGCATATACTAATTTTGTTAACTCGCTTAATATAAATGAGTTACCAGAGTTTAACAGGATAGATACACTGGTAATGTTCAATGCCGCGATTGCTGCTGACAGGGCAAAAATCACAGATGCTGCATTGAAATATTATAAAAAAGTAGCTGATTTAGGTTACGGAGGCTCAAATATTTACAGTTATATAGCAAATATTTATAAATCAGAAAGTGATACAGCTACTTTCTTAGAAACTGTAAAAAAAGGAATTGAATTATTTCCTGAAGATAATAATGTATTAATGGTTGAATTGATTAATTATTATCTTAATACAGGTAAATCTGAAGAAGCGTTAATTTACCTGGGATTAGCTATAGAAAAAGACCCTGAAAACCAAACATATTATTTTGCACAGGGAACGCTTTTCGAGCAGGTAAAAGAAATTGATAAGGCTGAAGCTTCCTATAAAAAGGCTATTGAATTAAAACCTGATTATTTTGATGCTTTATTAAACCTTGGGGCTGTTTATTATAACAAAGCAGGGGATATTATTAAGGTTGCAAATGATAATATAAAATTGACAAATAAACAATATGAGGCTGAAAAACAGAAAGCCTACGATGAGTTTAAAATTGCATTACCATTTCTTGAAAAAGCATTTGAGATTGATTCTACACATTATGAAACGATGCTTTCGTTAAAAGAAATGTATTACAGGCTTCAAATGACTGATAAGTATGATGAAATAAAAGTTAAGATTGATGCTGTTAAAAATAAGTAGATTATTTTTTGAAAGCGCTGTTTGCAAGTGAGGGTGAGTTTGGAAATTGTAATTAAACGAACTTAAGAACTAAGATTTTAAAAATTAAGTCAAGAATTTTAAAAGGGGAGAAAAAAGAAAAGGGGAGAGAAAATATCTTTCTCCTTTCTCTTAATATTTTCTATTTAACATAATATTAATTATAGGACAAACGCAAGCAAAAACCGTAATACAGCGTATTTAACATAATTTCAGTTATTGCGACTGAGCGCCAGCGAAGTTCAATAACGGTAACGAAATTATGTTAAGGTTTTTGCGCAGCCACACGAATCCCTTTTTGATCAACTATAATGTATATTATGTCTCCATTACATTCCGCCCTCCGGGTAAATAGAAAATAACATCCTCCTTCAGAATTAAGTTTACTGGATAATTATACAGTTTCATTTAAAATATTCGATTCTAAGCGAGTTACTCGACTTTCCTGTCCTATAATTCGACATTATTTTAAATAGCCGCTTCGGCAAACGCTAAATTGCTTTTAAAATTCTTTTGATGGAAAATTTACAAAATAATTCTAATTCACAATTGCCAACGCTACCCAACCGCACTTCCAATGTTTTATTTATTTTTTCCCATCGCTCAAAGAAAAATTCATCCAGCGCACAACATAAGTATTTAAGAATTCTCTCCAT
>DAOVJU010000038.1 GCA_030632095.1 Chlorobiota bacterium | reverse complement strand
TCATTTTCTTCTTTATTTATCCATTGGACAAATGGAACAAAAACCCTATCATCTTTACCTTCTACTTTTAAAACATCAAGATAGTTATCTTGTTCATCAGGAATAAATGTTCCCATTGTTCCTTTTTTTGTTTTGAACCTAATATGTTTTAATTGAGTCAATTCAAAACCACCATGTAATGTTCTTTCTAAATCTGCCATTTTATTTATTTAATTGATTAATATTTAACTGTTTAATTAATTGTTCTTCTAACCATACTAGGTAAAGTATTTTGTCAAAAGCTATTTGAATATTAAATTCAATAGGTTCTGATAGTTCATATATTGTTAAATCTTCATCTATTGTTAAATTTTCAACAATTTCAATATCAGCATAAACGCCAGTATCTTTTTTGTATTTTGCTCTTAAATCTTGTTCTGTCATGATTTCAACTGTTTTAATAAATTATTTAAACCTCTGCCGTCTGTTATTCCAACACCTGTAGCCCATCCTTTATAAGGAAAAAACCTAATTATATTACCTTCATGCAAAAAACATAATTGAGATATTGTTGATTGTGATAAAATATCATAACCGGCATGTTCAATTTTGTAGGCTGCTAATTGTGCCCGTTCTTTTTGTATTTTGGCTTTTGTTGGTGTCATAACAATTCAATCATTTTATCAATTTCGTCTCTTAATTGAGTTAATTTTTCTTTATCCAAATCAATAGCCATGTTTTCTTCTTTTTTTCTATTGTTTAAATAAATTCTTAAAATTTTGTATTTTTTTCTTAATTCCATAGTTAAAATAGTACAATCGTAATTGTCATTTAAAATTAATGTCATGATTTTTAGTTTATGGTTATAATTTCAATATTTTTTGCAGCTTTAAATTTAACTTTTACCCATGGCCAAAACAATTTCAAAGCATGGGTTTATCAATTGCCTGAACTGGTATATATTTTGTTTTATTGTTATTTTTATAAATTAGTCTGTATGTTATTTCTATCATTACACAAATTTTATAGCTCGTTCAATATTTGATTGTGTCCAGCCAAACTCTTTACCAAATTCTTTTATTTTTTCAGTACCACCTTTATACCAAAGTTGTTTCCATAACCATGGTGTTTTGTGCCCTTTATCTTTCCAGCATTCATGTAATTCTGAATTAGACATTTCTTTAATAAGCTTTGTTTTTTTAGCTGTATGGTTTTGGCTATCAATAATTATCATTGATAAATCAATTTCTTTTAATTCTTTTTTTGGATATGTAAAACCGCAAAATGGACATATTTTGTAACTTGCAAGAATTGGCCGGGTGCATCCTGGTTTACCGTTTACTTGAATTGGCCTACCATCGGAATGAAAACCACATGTTTTTATTGGTGGTAAGCCTTCACCTTCAAACTTTTCATGCCATAATGACCAAAGCCTTTTTTCTGTGTAGTGGCCTAATCTTTCTGCATTTCCACCAAAGTCAAGTATATTAAAGTGTGTTTTTCCCGGGTAAATACGTGAACCTCTACCAAGCATTTGAAGCCAAAGAGTCGTACTTAATGTAGCTCTCAATACTATTACAGTCTCAATATCTGGCTGATCATATCCCTTTGTAGCAATACCAGCATTTATTAAAATTTTAAATTTGTTTTCATGGAAATCTTTAAATATTTGTTTCCTTTCACCTGTTAAGTGTTTATTTTCTTGAAGCAAATCATATACACGTTTCCTTTCTACATATTTTGCCATTTTCCCGGCATTCTCTTTGTTTTCTGGTATTTTTGGCCGTGATAGGTTGGAAACTATAAACCTTGCGGTAATACCCTCTTTATTGAAAGCTATTGCAGTTTTAACACAATGTTCAATATTTACACAAAAACAAATAGTTTTTGTGTCCGGGCAAATATCTTTATAGTTCTTAACTGCACCGGTATAAGTTGTTGGTGAATTGAATTTTTGAAATAATGAACCTGTTTTATAATCACCTGTTTTGTGATCAAATTCAACATTGCTTAAGTCGGGTGGTTCTATTCCATAATAATCATCACCAACCAAATAACCTTCTTTTATCAATTCTGTTACTTCAACACCTTCAATTATTTTTGTATAATCAAGGGCCAATTGTCTCATTTTTCCTGAATGCCTAGGTGTTGCTGTAAATCCTATAACGTGTTTGTTATCAAACAATCCTGATTCAAAAACCCAGTTAAACTGTTGATCATGACATTCATCTATGATTAATAAATCAATGCTGTTGAAAAATTCAATCCAGTAAGGTAATTTATATCTTTTTCTTAACGTTTGGCTCATTCCTACATAACAATTGAAAGCATTTGAAATAAATTTAGCACCTGCCTGAATGTACATCGATTGCAAACCTGTTTTTTTTATAGATCCACCTGCCTGATATAATAATTCTGATCGGTCTGTTAATATTAATGTTTTTTTACTATTTTCAGCAACAAGCATAGATAAGTTGCTGAAAATAACTGTTTTACCGCTACCTGTTGGTGCTTGGATTATGCAATGTAATCCTCCTGATTTAAAAAATGTTTTAATATCAGTAATAGATTCATTTTGATATGGTCTTAATTTAACCATTTCCATGTTTTTTTAGTTATTATCTTACTTATGCCCTGATGTGTTATGCTGTGTAATTTAGCTATTTGTTTTTGAGTATATTTTCCTGTTTTGTATAATCTTCTTATTTCTAAAACTTTTTTTTCTGTTAATTTTGAGAAATTACTCTTTTCACCTTGCCTTGATTTCCCTGTTTGCAGCCCAATATCATAAGCGTGTTGCCTGTTTTCTGATAAAGTATTCCATTCTAAATTGCTTAGGACATTATTCTGTTTATTCCCATCTTTATGATTAACATGTGGTTTGTTTTTAGGGTTAGGACTAAAACTAAGTGCTACTAACCTATGTATTAGTCTGTTATTAGTCTTTTGTTTTTTTTTGAGATTAACCCTGAAATATCCATCTTTATCAGGTATTCCTTTTAGAAAAACACCTTTTACCAATCTTTTCCCATATCTACTATTAACTAATCGGTTAAGTGATTTTACTCTACCCTTATTACTTATTTGATATGAGTTTTTAAAATTCTCAATATCTTTCCAGATTTCTTTTTTCATGATATTTAACAGTTTTTTCACAGTTATTAGAAGAATGGTGCAGGAACTGTGAACCTTTTGCATTAAGCCGCTAAACTCAAACACCACCACAAACATAACTAAAATTATCTACTTATTTGCTTGCATTCGTAATACATCTAGATTCTCAATAATGTAATTTTTCACTTGATTGCTACATTTTCTATTTTCATACAGCCAAATTAAATATGAAGCAGGAACATTTATCATTGAATAATCTTTGTATTCGCCAAAAGGCATTAAACTTTGATCTGTTAGTTTTGTATCCATATCATTCAATTTTTTTAATTATCTTATTAGCTTTTTCATATATCCATGGACTATTAGAATACCTTTTTACTATTTCTTTGGCAAATTCCAGTAATTCAGGTGCAGCTGCAATAAGTTTTTTATTTGATGGTGATTTTTCATGTAATATTCCCATGATTCTACCATATTGATTTGCTGAAATTCTCACTTCGATATCTGCATTATATCCTTTATCGGATTTTAACTTCATTTTCAATAGTGCGATTTTTTCGTTTTCATCTTCCATATCTTCCAATTTCTTTAAATTAACATTTTTCCTTTTCAATAGATATAATTGCCTGTCTAAGTCCGCTATTTGCATTTCTTTTGCAATTTCTGATAATATAAACAGGATTGTATCTTTTTTCATAGTAATGATTAAAGATTTATAACAGTCGCTAAAACCCATACCCTTTGGGATACGCAATTTAGCTTGGTGTTATAAATCAAATCCAAACCAGTTTATGTCCAGTAATCAAGCATCCTTTAAAACCAGTAATCACGTTTTTTTCTTTTTTCCTAATTATATCTTCTTTAAATGCATCTAGTATTTTAGTTTTGTGATATTCTGTTAATAGATATTTAATTATAAACTTATTATTGGCCCAAACTATATCATAATATTCCAATGATTTTATACTTTTAATCGTTTTTGTCAATAAATATTGATCATTCCGATTTGCGTAAATTGTCGTTTGGTGATTATGTACAATTATTTTCATGTCATCTCAAATAAGGTAGGTGAAAGTATATCAATTTCCGCTGATCTTAAATATTGTAATCCATCAAACCAGCTCTCAGCATTCAATTCACAGCCATAGCCAATACGCCCCATTTTAACAGCTTTATATGGAACTGTTCCCAAACCACCGAAAGGATCTGCAACAATATCACCTTTGTTTGAAAATCGGTTAATAATTCTTTCAACAATATCAAATTGTAAAGGGCAAATATGCATATTTAAATTTTTACGACTTTGAGACCCGTTTAAAGTTAACATTCTATTTACATTATGCCAAAGTATATCTTGATTTCTGCCTTTTATTTTTAATGTTTCAAATGTTGCAGGTAATTTATCCAGTTTATCTAATTTATTAGCAGTTTCAACATGTTTTTTATAGTCATAAACATTATCACTAAAGTAATGTGTAAACTTTTTATTAATGGTTTTAATATCAAAATATTTTAATTCATCATTTGTTAAAAACCTATCACCTGAACTATTCCACTTTGCCCTTGCATCAATTTGCCATTGGCCTCGTGTATAATCTTGTTTTGTCTTATTTATTGGAACATCTGCATATGCTTTTGTTGTATCAGTTGGTAACTTTCGAAACAATAAAATATATTCAGGACATCCAACGCCCATCTTTGAACCATCTTTTGTTTGCTCAGTCCATCCCAATCTATATGTTTGGTTATTTTCTCTAACTACATCAGTTTCAATGGTAATTCTGCCAAAATATCTAAACCCATGTTTTAAAAAATGGAATACTGTCATATCAGAAAACGGATCTAATGTCGGCATTCCATCACCTGTTGCATTTCCAAATAATATACGGTCTTTTACATGAATTGCAGCAACACCACCTGGAACTAATGTTCTTAAAAGTTCAGGTGTCAAAAAGTCCATTTGTTTAAAGAAATGATCATTATCTGTTGTATGTCCAAAATCATTATATGTTGGTGTATATTCGTAATGATTGGAAAAGGGTATTGAAGTGTGAATTAGCCTGATTGAATCTGATTTTAATGTTTTCCATTCATCTACTGAATCATTATTTACCCAAGTGAATTTTTTACTTTTAACTTCGTTTCTTTCTATTCCTAAATTCCTTTTTAAACCAGTTAAATTGGTGTGGCTTAATCCGTTTTCTTTTATAATTTTAGTCATATTTTTTACAAGTTCTTTATGATTTTTCCATTTATTTTTTAATACTTTTAATATTTCCCTTTCTGATTCTGCATATATTACATGGATTTCAGGTGTTTCTAATTGTCCAAATCTTACAATTCTATGAATTGATTGAATAAAATCATTAAATTTATATCCAATTCCTAAAAATATAGCTTTATGGCAAAAATGTTGAAAATTTGAACCTGAACCACTAATTGAGGGTTTTGTTGCTAAATATTTTGATTTGCCTTTTGAAAAATCAATTATAATTTGTTCTCTTTTATCAATATTCTGACTTCCAAATGCAAATGTTGATTCTGGTAAAGCCTTTCTAATTGCATGCCTTTCAACTTCTAAATCATGCCATAATAAAAAATGATCTCCTTTATTGTCATTTATAATTTCCATCATTTTTTCAATTCTACCTGGTAAAGTATCTCTTTTTTCTTTTGCGGCTGCAGGTAATGACATTACAGCATCTTTGAAAATGTATTGAGTACCATCCTTATCAGGCGTTCTGTTGTTGTGATCTATAGGTATTTCATGATAAAATAAATTAATACCTTCAACTAATCCAGGTAAATCATATCCCTTATCTGAATATCCTAAATCAGATGGATGTTGTACAAATAATGCCCATGTTGACATCCATGTCCAAAATTCAGTTTCCTTGTGTGGATGTAAAGTTAAATGATTTGCTTTTGTAGAATCTCGTTTGAAAAATCTAGTTAAAGCCTGGCCGGTATCCATAACACCTAAAAACCCTGCATAATGTATTAATTCTTTATATTTGTTTGGTGATGGTGTGGCCGTTGCGACAAATCTAAATTTAACTTTTTTAAATTTGTCTAAAAAAGTTTGATATGTTTTGGATCCGTATGATCTTAAAACAGATGCTTCATCAAGTGAAACTGCAATAAACAGGTTAACATCAATATTACCATCTCTAACACGTTCATAATTAGTAATAAGAAAATTAGTTTTTGAATTTAATATGTCTTCATTTGTTTTGATATATTCAACTTCAATTCCTATCATTTCGGACATTTCTTTAAATTCTTGCCTGACACCTAAAGGCATTATTATTAAAGTTTTGCCACTTGAATATATATTTAACAACCGCATTATTTCAAGTTGAATTAAAGTTTTACCTAATCCAAAGCTTGCAAATATAGCACGACTACCACCATTTAAGGACCATAAAACAATATCCTTTTGAAATTCAAATAGCACATCTGAAATATCAGACCTTTTTATTTCAATTCCTGTTTTGGGTGCTGTTATTATTTTTTGTTCTAAAAAGTTTTTGTATTCCATTTATTCACCTTTTATTACACGTTCAACTTTTTCTTCAATTGTTAATGGCATTGTATTAGGAAATAAGACTTCACCTCCAGATATTAATATTTCACCTTTCTGCAATTGGCTTTGTTCAAAGTCCCCTGTGATATTAAGGAATATATGCATATTTAAATCCTCTGTCATTTTCTCAAGTAACAACCGTGTTTTTTTGTCAATAGGTATATCATCAATATATAAATATCTCATTGCTTTTGGTTTAAGGCTTAATAAATAGTTTTGAATTAATAAGCAAATCATAGGCTTTTGAGTACCAGAATAACTTGATAACTTTCGCATTTCCAATTCCGGGTTATTAAAATATTTGGTATCATAACTACCATTATACATTAAGAAAATATCATCTTCAATAGGTTCAATATGTAAACCTTTTACACCTGTATCAACTTGCGAAAGCAATTTGATATATTTATCTTTTAGGAAAACAACTTCTTCATTAGCTGCCCGCCACTTATGAAAAGAATCTATTGCATCAACAATTTTATTAATTTCCAAAGCATCTTTTTTGTTTTTTTCTTGCTGTTCAATTTGAGTGTCAAATTTTGAGGTGTCGATATTTGATTCTTTTGAAAATACGTTTATGTATTGTTGTTTTAATTGGTTAATTTTATCAATTAAAGCTTTACCATCAATATGAAGTAATTTTACATTATTATCCTGAACTTTATTATCTGCATCAAATTGGATGTAGTTTGGTTCGGTTGGTTTATTTAATTCATCAGGCCAAACTATATCTTTGTTAAGTGTTTCAAAATGGTGTTTTAATCCAAGAACTTCAAGATATGTTGTTAAAGCAGTAATATTGCTTTTAATAGTTTCAATTTTAGTAATATATTCCTTATAATTACTAATGCTGGCATTTCTTTTTACTCTTAACTCACTATTATAGCTAACACATTGACCTGTAATTATTGCAGCATCAGCCTTAATCTCAGCTAATTCCTTATCTTTTTGAGCTTCAGGTTCAGCGGTGGCCAATATCTTTTCTTTTTCAAGTCGTTTTATTTCAGTTTCAATACTTTCAATTGGGATTGTTTCAGGGCATGTTTCCGGCCTATCAGGGTCATGACCTTTTGCTTTTAAATCATCTGCAATTCCACCGATTTGTTTTCTTGCAAAATCGCAATTATCTCTATTAGTAACAGCTTTATCAATTTGGCCAAGTATTGAAAGTGAATAATCCAGATGTTTTTTATCAAATATAACACCTAACTTTGAAAGTTGTGATTGGTAAAGCTCAAGTAATATCTTTTTTTGAACGTTGGGATTATCAGAGGTTAATTCTGACATTCGCCAAGTTAGTTTTGTTTCAAGCTGCTTAAAATAAGTTGAAGGTTTTGCTTTATTACCATCAATAATAGGATTTTCAACAATTTTTCCATTTTCATCTTTAATATACAATGTTGAAAGTATTTTTTTACCTTTTGATTTCCGGCCAACAAAAAAAGGTAAGTCACCATCTGTTAATTGTAATTCCAGATCAATTTCACCATATTTTTGATTATCGATCATGGCTTTTGTGCCGTGAATTCCTATTTGTATGACTTTTTGTTCTGTTGTTTTACCTTCACCAACACCACCCTTAAAAATAATAAGCTTGTTATTACTATCAAATATGAGCTTGTGAGCCTGAATTATTCCTAAACTTTTGTTTAAAGTAAGTCCTGTTATGTGAACTTGTTTTTGTTTTTCCATAAGGGTTATTTAATAGTTTTAATTTTAATATCCAATGATTTAAAATTTTCTAATTCAGATTCTAAACATGTAAGAAAAACCATATATTTTCTTAAATTGCTTACCGATTGTTTTACAAGAAATAAATCAGGTTTTTTATTATTTAATTCATCAACTATATCATTATATTGATCAATTGTTTGGTTTCTGTAATTATTGAAATTTAGTTTCATATCAATTCAGTTTTTGCATTTGTTTATAAACTCTTTGAATATAATCAATCCTTTTATCCAAATTGGTTAATTCACCGATAATAACTTGTCTTAATTCCTGCAATTGTTTATAATCTGAAACTTCAGAATTAGCAATCCTGCAATCCAAAGTATTTTCTTTTTTTAAAAGTTCGTTGTGGCGTTTGGTTTTGATTATTGTGTATCCTAACATAATTATTCAGTTTAATGGTTAGTTTTATATTTTTGGATGAAAACATTATTAAGAATCGAATCTTTAAATAATTCCTTAAAAATTTCATTAAATTGAAGATATATTTTATCTGCTTTTTCAATATTTTTTTCTGTATTTTCAATTTCGTAATCTATATGTATGGTAACATTTATTTTTTTGCACATATCCTATAATATTTTTTATTGATTAATATTAGTTTTCCGGGTAATTGTTGTTTGTTGCAACTGTAACCGGTTGTTTTTTTATAATAATTACCATTTCGATAACCGGTTGTTTTAACTTCTTCAATAAGATAATGAAAATAACCTTTAACCTCACCATTACCACCTGACCCTGAACCATTATGTTCTTTTTTAGGTTTTTTTGGCTTAAATACAAATAAGTTCTTTATTGCTTTTACAAGTATTTGCCGCTTATGAAAGCCTTTTAATCGTAACCTCTTAGTATTTGAGGGTGTACGTTTATTATTTTGCTCTAAATGCATAATAACGATCAATTTCTATTCCTTCACGTTGTTTTTTAGTCATTCTCATAACAAGTAATACAGTAAGCATTTGAGGTTCATACCTGTTTGTTCTATGTGTCTTTTTTCTCAAACTCTTATCATTACCTAATTTAGTAGAATTAATTACCCTTTCAGCTTTATTAATTCTGTAATTAATTACTTTTTGAATCTGTTTTTTATCTTCATCAAAACCAGCATTTACCATTGTTCCATTGCAAGGTGTAAATTTATAAAATTCACTGCCTTTTGTTGATTGTTCAGCTTTAGTTAGCTGTAGCCTGTTTTGGCGTTCTTTTGTTGTTTCAGTCATAATAATTTTTTATTAAAATGGTACATTAATTTCTTTTTTAGGCATTTCCGGTTTAATTTCAATCACTTGCGTACCAGGCGCTACATATTCAGTAATTGCCTGTCTAATTGCTTCATGAAAATTAACACCTGATAAGTAACGAACAATAGCATCATTTCCAATCATGCAACGCTGTTTAATAGCTTCCTGATGTATTGGGCTTGCATCTACAATTTGAATGCTTAAATCTGCTAATTCCATATCTTCTAAGTATTCAGGTGGTTCAGCAACTACATACATGCATTTTTTTACATTTAAAGCTAACATTTCGCTTTGTACTTGCCAAAAATCCTGATGTTTATAGTCAAAAACTAATTGTTCTCTTAAATATAAAGTATCCCATGTTGTTGCCAGTTTTATTTCTAAGGCCATAATGTAATTTATAAGACCGTCTGGACTTGCACCTGCAATATTTTTGATAAATTCAATAAACCCGGTATCTTCAAATTTATAATCAGGATATAGTATTTTTAAAAGTGTAATTACAAGTTTTTCAGCTTGTTCACCATATTCACCATTTTTGCCAATGGACCGTTTTAATACTTTTTTCCTTTGACGTTCTTTGGCCTTACCAAATATATATTTTTTAGCAGTTTCGCTAAAGTCAATTAGCTTTTCAGGCCGACCCCATTCTATACTTGAAGTTGATTTACTGACAGCCATTAATTTATTAATTTCGCTACCTGTAAATTCACCTTCTCTGTCTTTAAACCATTTAGTATTCCTTTGTAGGCTATCATCTTGGTTAACTTCATATTCAAATGGAATATCAAAGATGTTTGGAATGTTATTTGGTATTTGGTAGATGTTCATTTAAAATGGTGTATCAATTTTCGGTTTATTTTCAGGTTCTGGTTTTTTGTTTTCCTTTTTTACAGATACCGACTTATCTTTTGCATGTTTCCTAATGGTGAAATCATCTGGAACATTTTCATCTTTATTTAATTTTCTAGCTAAATTTCTTCCAAATATGTTTCCAATAGTTCCAAATGCATTATTTATCGCGACACTTCTTGCACTTGGTAAACCATATTCTAATGCATTTATTATTTTATTAGCAGGAAAATCAGTTGCTTTTGAATTTGATTTCATTTGGATGGGCTTAGATGCTGACCCTGTACAGTATAATTCAGTTGCGCCTGGATAACCAGGTACGTAAGTTAATGAAACAGTACAAATAAGTTCGTTTACAATATTATTGTAATCTTCTTTAGTTACATTCCAATAATGGAATAAATCATCTGCAACAGCTTGCTGTATTGCAGATGGAATATATCGGTGTTTTTCTTTTTTTCCAATATCACGTTCTTTAATAAATTTGTCTGGTAATGTAGAATCCAAAGCTTTTATATATTCTTCCCGGTTTTTAAATTTATATTTCTCTTCCATTATTATTCCATTTATCAATTTCACTTACTATAAAATATGTTGCTGACCCTTTACCACCCATTTTATGAAATGGTATTTTACCTTTTGACACCCAATTTCTGATAGTTCCGGGGTGTGGATGATCTTTAAGATAGTCACAAAGATCTTTAGTATTCATTTCTGATATTTCAGGATAAATTTGTTTTCCATTGAATAAAACACGAACCAATTCAGCGTGCATCCCATTGATAGCCAAAATGTCTGAATATGTTCTAACTGCAGTTGTTCTGGAGCAATCAACTGATTCTGTTGATTTATTTCCGTTTTTCATATGAACAGTCATACGACCTAATCCAGTGCGATCTGTTGTTTTTTTTGTTAATGCCATAGTATTATAAATATTAATTTAAATTTTAAGAAGAAAACAACCTGCCCTGCAAGGTGCATAAATATATAGATTTATAATTCCGCATTCGTCTATTCTAAATCTTGATGTATAGTTGTACAAATCCACTAAACTAAACCTTTGCAGTTGGTTTTTAGTATCCAATCTTTATGGATAATGTATCTAATGTTTAGCTTCATCAGGTTGTTATTACCATCAGAACACGCTCTTATTCGTATCCTGACAAATCAGCCTCTATTTAGTTACCCAAGGAATTTTTGATAATACCTTTTTAACTTTTTTGGAAATTTTTTTATTATCTGAAACAATATCCTTTGTTGCTCTTTTATCGGCTAATGCAATTGTTAATACATTAGGTTTAAAATTTTTTTTGTTTCCTTTAGAAACCTTTGCTATTTCACTGAATTTGTAAGTCATGATATTATTGTTTTTGATTAGTATAATATTTTTCAATTATTATTCCTTTGCGTTGGCTGCAATTTGGCCATTCTCTGCGCTTTATACGTTTAATAAATGTAGAATTAGAAGGAATATCCTCTTTATCTATTAGTCTGTTATTAAGGTAATACAGTTGTAATGTGCGCATTTTTATAGTCTTATGTAAATAATTCTAATAGTTTGCTATTTCCCCAATATCCTTTTGTAATCTCAATTACTTTATTTAATGGTAATTCTGATTCTTTAATATTATTTTCTTCTATGAAATTTTGAACACCAACGCTACATGCACCTGTTAAAAGTCTGTATTCATTTACTGATATAGTTTTTTTTGTTTTAATTTCAGATACAATTTCATTTAAATCAAAGTTTTCTTGAAGGTATTTAAAATTAACATCATTAACAGCCTGTTTTATTGTTTTCCCGTGGGCATAAAATTTACCTTTTTTTGCAACATAGACTTTTTTTAATTTATTTAAATCACCACCACCAAAATATCTGCAATTATAAATAATAAAATTATTTTTAGTTTTCTTATTATCTATAATCATTGTATAGTCGTCTATAATCTTAATTATTAGCTTTTTATTTTTATAGTTTATGTATTTTTCGGTTAATGAACGTAGATCAACATTACCTTGGTTTTCAAACTTAATGCCCTCTGGTAGGCTGGTTAATGATTCAAGATCAACATTACCTTGGTTTTCAAACTTAATGCCCTCTGGTAGGCTGGTTAATGATTCAAGATCAACATTACCTTGG
>DAOVJU010000212.1 GCA_030632095.1 Chlorobiota bacterium | reverse complement strand
GTCCGCATTTTGGACATTTTAGCGTAGTACATTTAATACCTTGTTGGTGTGGTATTTTTTCTCCACATTTTGCGCAAACACAAAGTCCGCCGGGTCCAAAAGAACCTCCTTTATTACGGCCTTGTCCACCGCCATAGCCTAATCCCCGGCCTCCGCCGGTTTTATTTATTCTATTACCATTCATCTTTTTATTTTTATATATAGTTGATTATCTTTTATTTATCATTTGCATAAAATACAGACCTAACAGGTTTTTAAAACCTGTTAGGTCTTCTTTTGTTACCGCTATTTTTCATCGGTCTTAGAAAGCTGATCTTCGAGATTTGACAATTGATTTCTGAGCATTTTAATCTCATTTTCAATAGCATTACGATCGGAAAGATTCTGATCATTTTGACTTCCTGAAAAACCAAACCCGCTTCTAAAACCAGATCCCATACCTCTTCCTCTTCCCGAAAAACCTCTTCCTCCACCTGCAAAGCCTCTTCTTAAACCTCTTCCAAGTCCCGGTTGAAAATCATAGTTGTAACTTTCAGCATCAGCGCAAATTCCCATGCGCCTACCTGTTAAAGGGCCCATTCCTTCCGGCCCTGTTTTGTTTCTTCCTGGCATAATTACCTCCTTTTTTAAAGTTAATATTTGTACAGCATTTACCGTGTCCGAATCCTCCGGCAAGATTTACCAAATTTTTTGAATGACATTCAGGACATTCGGTAAATGTATTATTAATATTAGTATTAAACATATACCCACAATCATGACAACGAATAATATTATTCCTGAAATGAATTTTTCCGCCTTCAATAGTCAGTACTTTTCCATGTATAATTAATTCGGCTATTTTTTTTCGTGTACGTTCTATAAGACGAGTAAATGTAGAACGTGAAATTTCCATTTCGCTGGCTGCTTCTTCGTGTGACATACCTACATAATCCGCTAATCTGAAAGCTTCAAACTCATCAAGTGACAGTATTGTTTGTTCCAGAAATTTAGAAGCTATCCCAACAGGTTTAAACTCTCTGAAGATTGGCGGTTCATGAACTATTCTATTTTTTTCAGGACGGGGCATAGATAAAATTATTAATATTACAGTACAAATATAATGAACATATGTGCATAAAACAAATTTTTATTAACTCATTTCAAATTTATACTTCCTTTACTTTAGCCACAATACTTTATACTATAGCCTTTTTATTTTAATTTTTTTCAGAAAATCTTTTTGTTATTTAATATTGTAATGAATCTCCAAGTATTGATTTCAAACTTTTAGTTAGGTTTTTTACTTATGGGGATATACTTTAAAATTTGGAGTTTTCTTAAAGAAACTATATAGTATAAATAGCCGTTTAACCCGGAAAATTCACGAATTTTCTACGATTAAGTAATACCAACAAATTTATGAATTTAGACAACCCCAAATTTGGGTATTACTAATCCGATAGCTATAGGATCGGGATTTCTCGCTTTGCTTCCCACTATCCATCACACATTCATCCAATTACTTGCATGATCGCTTCGCTCAGAGTTCGCTTCGCTTTTGTATGAATGAAGCGGGTTAAGGTGAAGCAGCTACTTAGGACTTTTACAATAAATCTAATTTATCAGCGCAATATGTTAATAAAAGGGATAAAAAGAAAGCAATCAATGGTGCTATGATCCACATGGCAAAAAACTTATTAACTTCTGTTTTCTTGAAAATATTTTTAAATCCAAGCTTGGCTACACCGATTCCAAGTATGGCAGCAACATTAACCTGGACTAAGGAAGAAGGAATTCCTTTTGTAATAGAAGCAAGCAACAAAAGACTCGCTGAGACAAAAGCTATTATGACTGCTTCTATCTTGCCAAAAAGGACTATTTCGTTGCTTGTTTTTCTTACTATTTTATGGCCGAATATCGAACTGCCAATCCCAAAACTGGGTGCTACAATTAAAGTTGATAAAATCATTATTAAAATAAAGTTCTTGTCAACGTGTAAATTCAGTTCGTTAATTGTCATTGAAGCTATTGGCCCGGCAGCATTAGCCACGTTATTTGCACCAATTGAAAAAGCAACATACAGCGACATAACAAGAATTAAACTTTTAAGAACCGGGCTTTCATTCACCTTTTTTGACATTGTATATCCCCTTTTTCTTAATGGTTTATATATATATTTTCCTATAAGAAAACAGATAAAAAAAGAAATAACAGGCAATATAAACCAGGTTGGGATTATTTCGAGGAATAATTTTTGATGATTTAACTGGTGAAAATACCAGGCAGGTGCAACAATAGAAAGTACCGTGGCCTGGCTTGTTGATTGTGGAATACCAAGCAAATTAGCTATTAGTAGCGCAATAGCAACAGAAAAAAGAATAATAGAAACTATTGTATAAGTCATTAATTCGGGTGCCAGTAATTCTTTCCCCATTGTTGTGGCAGTGCCTTTTCCTGCTAAAATAGCTCCCAGGAATACCATAATTCCGAATAAGCCGGGAATTACACTTTTTCGAACAATGTTGGCGCCGTATGCTGCTGAGAAAGATGGAGCTGTTCCACTACCACCCATATTAATTGCTAAAAACATAGCAGCCAGGAAAGGGATTAATAAATGGTTAAATAATGGTGACATATTAATATACTTTATATAATTTCTTTTTCAATTGAGCAAAGCTAGCTTGATAACATAGAGCGAAAAACAGTTTATATACTTAATTAATGTGTAGGTATAAAAGCGTATAGGTAAATATATGATGTATATATTAGAAAGAACTGTTTATGAACCTTTGATATTGTACTTACGTAATAAAAGATGAAAATTAGTACGATGCATCCTAACTTCTTTCGCGGCTAAACTTATATTACCATTTGCCTGTTTCATTGCTTCCCTTAAGAATCTTTTTTCAATTTCGGCTATAGCATTATCTTGAATATATTTTCTGAGTTTTTTGAACTCTTCCCATGTTTTAGGTAAATCATCGATAATATATTTTTCGGGTAAACCGAAAAGTTCTTTTGGTAAATGTTTTGGTTGAATAATTTCCGAATCGCATAATATAGCAATCCGTTCTACCATATTTTTTAATTCCCTGACATTACCGGGCCATTTATAATTTTCTATTATCTCTATAGATTCAGGTGCAAAACGCTTTGAACTTATTTCATTATTTTGTCTTACCCTGTTTAAAAATACAGTTGCCAGTATTATTATATCTTCCTGCCTTTCGCGAAGAGGCGGTAAATGAACAGGTATAACTTGCAGACGATAAAACAGGTCTTCTCTGAAGCTTCCTTTTTTAACCATTCTTAATAAATCCTGATTAGAAGCAGCAATTAATCGTATATCAGTTGTTCGTTCTATTGGATCGCCAACTCTTCTGAACCTTCTGGTTTCGATAACTCTAAGCAGCTTGCTTTGAGTTTCAAGACTTATATTAGAAACTTCATCAAAAAACAATGTTCCCTTGTTTGCAACTTCAAAAAGGCCTTGTTTTGTTGCAATTGCCCCTGAAAAAGAACCCTTTGTGTGTCCAAAAAGCTCACTTTCTAAAAGGGTAGGGGCTAGTGAACTACAATCGCATGCAATAAATGGTTTATCTTTTCGTAAACTAAGCCTGTGTATTGCCTGTGCAATTAATTCTTTACCTGTTCCGCTTTCGCCCGTGATAAAAACAGTCCCATCTGTAGGCGCCACTCTTTTTATGATTGAAAATATTTTTTCCATTTTCGGGCTTACACTGATTATTCCCATTAATCCCTGATGAAGTTGTAATTCTTTTTTTAAAGCAATGTTTTCTTTTATTAAAGAAGAATGTTTTATTACTTTTTCAATAGTAAGTTTTAACTCATCAGGAGTGAATGGTTTACTAACATAATCGGCAGCACCTATTTTTATTGCTTCAACGGCTGTTTGAACAGTGGCATATCCGGTAATAATAACTACTTCAGAATTTACTTCTGATGATTTAATCATTTTCAGTATTTCCATTCCGTCAATATCCGGCAATATAAGGTCTAAAAGAATCAAAATATATTTACCCGATAAAGCCTCTTGTAAGCCTGTTTTAGGATTTTGTTCAATAACAACCTCGTATTTTTCTGATTCCAGAATGCGTTTACAACTTAAGCCTACTATAGGTTCATCATCAATGACCAGGATTTTTTGCTTTATTAGAACTTCTGTGTGATTTTGTAAATCAGTCATTTTCAATTTTTTGTTTTATTAGCTCAGAACTCACTAAATTACCTGTTTTTTATTGATTATATTGCATCCTGAGACTTTGGGATAATTATTCAACAAGAATTGTTTAATGGCTAAATTGTTAAATTGTTGTTAGAAAGCAATTTAACAATTTAACAATATTCATCAATAAATGAAAATATTTCTTATGTTTCTAATTAACATTATTTTGCAGATTTAGTAAGGTCTGTAATTATCGGTAATGTTATTATAAAATTAGTGCCTTTCCCCTCTTCTGACTTGCATTTAATTGTCCCTCCGTGTTGTTGAATAATACCATAACTAACACTTAATCCTAAACCGGTTCCTTTTCCTACAGGTTTAGTGGTATAAAAGGGGTCAAAAATCTTATCTATATCAGCACTTTTTATTCCACAACCATTATCCTGGATAGTGATAATTATATCCTTTCTATCTATTGAGGTAATTACATTTATCAAACCTTTTTGAGAAATTGATTCAGCAGCATTAAATAATAAATTTAAAAGTACTTGCTTAAATTGATTTTTGTCAGCCGGTAATTCAGGAATATTTTCGGCATATTCTTCATAAATTTCAATATGTTGACATATTTTCTGGCCTTTTATCAGCTTTAATACCTGCTGAATTGTTTCATTAATATTTATCAATTCCTTATCAGATGGTGATTGGCGTGCAAAATCCAATAATCCTCTTACAATCTCACGAACTCTTGTTGTTTCTTGTATAATTACTTGCAGGTCTTTTAGATCTTCTTCAACCTGGCTTTTTTGTTTCAGCAAGTGGGCAAACGTCAATATTCCGGTTAAGGGATTATTTATTTCATGGGCTATCCCTGCAGTAAGCCGGCCTAATGAAGCTAGTTTTTCACTTTGAATAATTTGCATCTGGGCATCTTTCTTTAATTGTTTTTCATGTTTCTCAATGGATTCTGCCATTTGATTAAAAGTTTGACATAATAAGCCAATTTCACCTGAAGACTCAACATTACACCGGGCTGACAAATCTCCATTCATAATTTTTTTACTCACTGAAACAATAACACCAACAGGCCTCATTATCATGTTGGTATAAAAAAACATCAAAATAAAACTAGCTATTGAAGTAACAGATAACATTACTATAAAGAAAATAATAATGATCTTTTGAGGTTGTTTAAAAGGTTCTTCAAGCAAGCCTACATAAAGTGCACCGATTATATTGTTATTTAAATCGTGAATTGGTTCATATGCTGTTATATACCAGTTATTAACAACAAATGCACGGTCTGCCCATATATTCCCGTTTTTTAAAACCTCTTCATATACTTGTTTACTCAAGCGGCTGCCTATTGCCCTTTCTCCATCCTTTTGTTTAACGTTTGTCGAGATTCGTAGATCATCAAAAAAAATAGTTGCAGTACCAATATCTTTCTCTTGATGAATTTGATCATGAAATATTTTATCTTTTATCTGGTCAACAATTGTATTGTTTTTGTTAATAAGAATACCACCGAAAATCACCCCTAATTTCTTATTATCACTTAAAGAAATGAAAGGTACAGCAGCAGCAATCATCATTGCCCTGTCCTCAATTTTTTTAGTTGCCGGAATTGATTTAGGGGTATCTTTTATTTTTATTTCTGCTTGATTTGATAATCTAATTCCTTCTCGTTTAATAACATCCCCTGGCAAAACAATAGTTCCTTTTATTGGGTCCCAGTTTTTTAATACTTTATTTATTATAGTTATTTCTGAAACATCATCTCCATAATTTTCCGGATTATGCGCTCTATATATCACGCGACCGGTTGAATCAACTAAAGTGAGCATATCTAACCCGTTTCCATTGTAAATGTTTTGAAAAACTTTTCCCAGGTCGCCTTTTATCTCCTTTTCCAAAGGGCTGTATATCGTGCGCCGTATTGAAATTGCTTTAAGTATCTGATCGGTATGGTCAATATAACTGTTATAAATATCGTGGGCTGAAACTAAATCGTAGCGTACCCGGGTCTGTACTTCTTTAACTAAAACCTTATCAACATAAATGCTTGTCAGAATGGCTAATAAACTATAAGAAGACAAGATTACTACTAATAGCCCAATGATTATTTTAAATCGGATTGACATTAATTTAAATTTTT
>DAOVJU010000352.1 GCA_030632095.1 Chlorobiota bacterium | reverse complement strand
ATTAAGTTTTCTTTTTGTAAATATTTCGTTTTCGCAGCAAATAAAATCTTTTTCAACAGATACAGCAGTTTTTCTTGAGCAGTTTAATGAACTAATGTATCGAAAAGATATAAAACGTGAACTTGAATTTTTCACAGAGGAATTTATTAATTTTCTGAACAATAAAACTTTTGTTGACAATCAATTTGAGCGAATAATCCACACTGGAAATAAACTATTAAAAAAGAGAGCTAAAAACTATCCTCATTTCGAAAACTATTTCAGGAGCCTTTTGTTATTTGCCGAGTATGGTGAAGATACTCTCGATTATTATCACTGGGAAGAAGTATTAAATCTAATGCTTGTGAATAAACGTATTTCTTTGACAAAAATAAATAAGTTTTTAACAATTACTTGTGACCTTATTTATGATAATACAATATATAAATCACCAACCACACATTGGAAAGCGAGTGAAAACAACTACAAAATACGATCTGACAATGAACAATTAATTATTGAATTTGAAAACATTGATCTTGTATGTTATGCAAAGAAAGACAGTATTAATATATATAATACAAATGGTATTTTCTATCCTCTATCAATAAAATGGGAAGGTAGTGATGGCAGTGTTAACTGGTCACGGACAGGATATTCAAAGGATACTGTAAACGCAGGTTTAAGCATCTATACAATTGATATGCGGAAATCTGAATATCAGGCAGATTCAGTGATATTCACTCATAAAGTTTATTTTAACAAACCACTTACCGGAGTGCTGAAGGACAAAGTAATGAATATCATGAATCCGTTGAAAGCAATTTATCCGAAATTTGATTCGTACAGTAAGCGATTTATAATAAATAATATTTATGACAATGTAAATTTCAATGGTGGTTTTTCGATGCGTGGTGCAAAATTCATTGGTTCAGGAAGCGAACTTAAACCTGCTTATGTTGAAATATTCAGGGATATTGAAATTATTGAAGGTACCGATACTATTGTTGAAAATATATTGTTTTTTACCGGCGCTTCACTATATTATGTGTTTGCAAATGATGGTATTATCAGCAAAAATGCAGCTATAACACTTAATCTTGATGTTGATTCAATTTATCATCCGGGATTGTTCTTTCGTTATAATGCAAACAAAAGAGAGGTTTCATTAATCCGGAGTGACGATGCTGAAAATCTATCAAAAAGTCCTTATTATAATACGTACCATAGAATAGATATGGATTTTGAACATATGTCATGGAAAATTGATGAGCCACGTGTTGAAATTGGAATGCTAACAGGGTCGGCTGTTAATAAAGCCTATTTTGAATCACAAAACTTTTTTAGTGCTGGAAAATATACAAGGGTACAAGGTATAGATGCGATACATCCTTATCAAGCCTTATACAAGTTCGCTAAAAAAATAGATTCAGATGAATTTACAGCTTTAGAATATGCTGATTACATGCGAAAACCAATTACACAGATCAGGCAACAATTAACTTTGCTTTCGTATAGTGGTGTTATTGATTATGACATAAATGCCGAGTATGTAAGAATTAAAGAACGCTTATATCATTACATTGAAGCCAGATTTGGGAACCGTGATTATGATGTTATTGATTTTAGCTCAGAAACAAGTGGTTCACAAGTGAATGCTGCATTAGATCTTACAAATTTCGATTTGCATATTTATGGTGTTCCCAGGATATTTTTAAGTGATTCGCAAAATGTTGTTCTATATCCTGAAAAAAGTAAAATAGTATTGAAGAAGAATAGAGATTTTGATTTTGCAGGTGAAATTGAAGCTGGGTTATTTACATTTTACGGCAGAAACTTTTCGTTTAACTATGATGGATTTCGTGTTAACCTAAATAAAATTGATTCATTAAGGCTTCGTATAATTGCTGATGAATTGGATAATTGGGGACGTGAGATGCTAGTGAATATTAAATCTGTAATAGAAAATATTACCGGTGAATTACTTATTGATGATCCTGATAATAAATCAGGAAAAGAACCGTTTCCGGAGTTCCCAATATTTGATAGCAAGCAAAATTCCTATGTGTATTTTGATAAACCATATATACAGGGAGGTGCATATCCAAGAGACCAGGTGTATTTTGTTATAGATCCTTACAAACTTGATAGTCTGGATGATTTCTCTACTGAAGGGCTTGGTTTTGATGGTATTTTTGAAACCGGTGGTATTATTCCAACTATACGTGAGACTTTAGTTGTTCAGGATGATAATTCACTGGGTTTTATACACAGGACTCCTCCTGAAGGATTTCCACTTTATGGAGGAAAGGGTGTTTTTAAAAACGATATACAAATTAGCAATCATGGTTTAAGCGGTGATGGATCTTTTGAATATATACATTCAACAACATATTCAGATAATTTTATATTTCTGCCCGATTCAATGCATGCTATTGCCAGCCAGTTTATTAATGAAAAATATGTTCAAACACCGCAGTTTCCTGTAGCATATGGTATGGATGTAAAAGTCAGATGGTTCCCAAATGAAGATGAATATTACATTAAAACAAGAAGCGAAGCTATTACAATGTATGATACAAAAGCACACATGAATGGCACTTTAAAACTAGAACCAAAAGGATTTACAGGATGGGGAAGGATGGATGTTGATGAAGGACTTATTGAGTCGGATTTGTTTTATTATGATGCAAATCTGTTTGGTGCTGATACGGCAGATTATAAATTAAAAACACATGACCTGGCATCAGATGCTTTTCGGGCAAAAAATGTTAAAGTACAGGTGAATTTTAACAGAGATATTGCAGAGTTTATTTCAAATGAAGAAGTAGTTAAGATTGAAATGCCAAAGAATAAATATATCTCATATATGGAGAATTTTACCTGGTATATAAACAGGCGGGAAATAGAAATGAATACTGATATTCATGTGAAAGTGATAGAGAGAGGTGTTATGCAAATGGTTGAAAAAGCACAAAAAGGGAGCAAACCACTGGGATCATTATTCTTGTCAGTACATCCAAAGCAAGATTCATTAAATTTTATATCAGCAAACGCGATATTTGATATAAGCGATTATGTTATAAATGCATATGATGTTAAATATATTAAGGTTGCTGATGCAACGGTTTTTCTTGGAGATGGAGAAGTTAAGGTTCAGAAAGATGCCAAAATGAGAACCTTGACAAACGCTGAAATTATAGCAAACGATTCAACAAAATATCACCTTTTTTATGATGTAAATGTTAATATATTTGGTCGATTATCATATTCTGGCTCAGGAAATTATGATTATATAGATAAACTTGGAAAAAAACAAGTTATCCAATTTGATTTAATTGCAGTTAATGATTCAATTCAAACCTATGCAAACGGCAAAATATCACAAATAAAAAATTTTATGATAAGCCCAATATACGATTATTATGGTGATATTCATTTAGATGCAAACAAGGAATATTTAACATTCAGTGGTTATACAAAAATTCAATATGAATGTGAAGGTATTGCTGCAAACTGGATCAGTTTTACGTCAGAAATTAATCCAACCGAAATATTTATACCAGTTACCCAACCAACAACTAATAATAGTAATGATGAATTACTTTCTGGAGTTTTGATGGGTAAAGATTCGGTGCATCTTTTCCCGCGTTTTTTAAACCCGGAAAAACGGCGTAACGATATTCCAGTATTTTTAAATAATGGTGGTTATTTGTTTTATGACATTAATGAGAAAAAATACATTATCACATCCATGGAGAAACATTTAGTTTTTGATTTACCCGATAATTATATAAGTCTGCATCGGTTATACTGTACTTTATATGGTGAGGGTAAGTTAGATATGGGAGTGAACTTTGGTCAGGTTAAATCAGAAATGGTGGGCAATATAAATTATGACATGAAAAAGGGGAATATTATTGTTGATGCAATGTTGACACTTGATTTCTTTTTTGCACCTCAAGCCATAGAAATAATGGCTGACACAATTAACAGTAATGGAGCTTTACGGGCAGTTAACATTGCCAGGCCAACGTATACAAAGGGATTACAAAATTTAATTGGTATTGAACTGGCCAAACAACTTTCTGACGAAGCAAAGCTATTTGGTGTTTACAGAAAAATTCCTGATGAATTAACACATACAATAGTCTTTACCGATGTGCATTTAAAATGGAACCAGGAAACAAGTTCATTTCAATCGTTTGGAAAAATAGGCATTGGAAATATTATGAAAACGCAGGTGAATAAGCTTGTTGAGGGCCATATTGAAATTCAGAAAAAAAGAAGTGGCGATGTTTTGTCAATATACCTTGAGATTGACAGGAATAACTGGTTTTTCTTTAATTATAAAAGAGGGCTAATGCAAGCATACGCATCAAGTTCAGCTTTCAATGATGTATTGCGTGGTATTAAAACTTCGAAACGTAAATTGGAGGTTCCAAGAGGAGAGGAGCAATACATGTTCTTTATGTCGAATGTAACACGAAAAAATCAATTTATAAGGCAATTTAAAAAAGAATAAATTTCTTCGTAATTATTTCATTTTCAGCATAAAACCTAATAAAATATATGCCTTT
>DAOVJU010000203.1 GCA_030632095.1 Chlorobiota bacterium | reverse complement strand
ATACCATTTGCTATAATCATCGCTCCAAATACAAACCCTTATACTATCTCCGGCATCATGCGGTAAAAACGATTGAAAATTCGTTCCGTAAAGTATCAAGTCATAATCAGTAATATAAGTAGCAAGTCCCGCATTTGAAACAGCCCAGAACCCATCCATAAAAGTATTTCTGATGACTGTAGCATTATCACTAAAACTCAAACCACTATTTCCCGGAGGTGTTTCATCAAAACCTATAGTAAGACTTCCGCCATCTGTTGCACCAGCCCCCCCGGTAAAAGCAAAAGTAGGCTTAAAACCACGGTAACTACCTGATACCCCAATAGGAAAACTAACTTGTGTAGCATCGTGATTGCCTTTAGAAAGCCATCTTTTCATTGAACCGATAATATAACCATCTGTCCATGATAAACTTCCAGTGTTACTTGTTGAATAACCTATAGTTAGTGTATATCCGGACATTGAAATATTACCATCGGTTAAAGTTAGAGCATTTCTAACATCAATATCATTTGTTGCAGTTACATCACCTGATGATTTATTTACTACAAGGTTGTAAAAAGTTTCGCCATCTTCATTTGTAATAGCTTGATTTGTTGTATTGTTTAAAGTAACAGTTCCTGTGCCATAACTAAACGTTCCTCCATTTTCCCAGTTTCCTTTTAACGTGATACTATGTGTACCACAAGCATATGTCCCTGAATTAATAATCAAATTTCCATTTATTGTAAGGTTTGCCTGTTGTGTTTTGGTTGAAGTACCATTCGTTTTAAGAGTATTATATGTGTTTGATGAAGGGGTTTTTATATTTATGCTATTTGTACTTATATACTCAACCGTATTTCCTGATGCTGAGGCATTTAACGTACCTGATGATAAGAGTGTTCCATTTATAGACAGGTAAGCATCAGTTCCCTGGGTGAAAATGGTTGTAGCATCACCTGTAACATTTCCATAAATTGTAAGTGTTCCATTCTGAGTTATGGTTTTACTCGAACTAATATTTATTATATCAGTTGTTTCATCATCATTTATAAAACGTAAATCCGTACCATTGATAGTAAAATCTTCTTGTATATTAACACTTCCTGTCCCCTGTACTGAAATTGCTCCACTTCCTGTGATAGTTGTACTAATACTCCCGGATAAATTGAGAGTACCATTGTTTATGATAATGTTTCCATCCAGTGTAAGATTTCCATGTATTGTAAGTGTATTATTACCAATATTAAGTGTTCCTTCTATAGTAGCGTCCCTGACTTCTCTTGGCGAAACATTAAGAGTAATACTTTCGCTTCCGCATATATGAATATTAGTGGAAGTACCATTTGGGTCATCAGAACTAGAACTTGTACTACCACAAGCACCGCTAGTATTCCATGCTTTTGGGCCACTTGTTTTTTTCCAGTTACCATTAATTTTATCAGTAGTATAATATGTGGTTTGTGCTAGTACTGAAGAATTTATTAAGGAAAGAACTGCTATTAAAAAGAATAATAAAAATGCAGTTTTTAATGAAGTTATCAGTTTAATAATTTTCATGATCCTTATTTTGATTTTAACAAATTCGTATAATATACTCTTATTCTTTATTATACAGCTAGAAAGTTATAATTGTTTCGATAATATCATTTTTTTTGGCGTAAAGATAATATATGTCCATTAAACTATAGTTTTAATAGATAAAATTTAACTTGTTTTTAGTTTTTTTAACTTAATTACTTGCCAATCTTAAGCTACTTTCTCTGTATATTAGATGATGTTTTCCTTTTTGAATAATTAATTATTAAATAAAACATCAGGTATATTGGGTAATTAGATATAATAGCTTATTTTCGGAATTAATATTATTAAATATGTTTACATAGATATGGAAAGTTTACTATCCATAATCAAGTATTCTTATCATAATGGATAAAATTAAAATATTGATAGCTGACGATCATCAAATTGTACTTGATGGCTTAAGGGCAATAATTAAAGATCATAATGAATTTGAGTTAATTGCCGATGTTTTAGATGGTAAACAAGCATTTGATATAGTGAAGAATCTTGAAATTGATGTGGTTTTGCTAGATGTTGATATGCCTGTTATGAATGGAATTGAAGCAACAAAGCTCATTAAGAATGAAAAACCTGAAATAAAGATTTTAATACTTTCAATGCATCACGAAAAGAATTTAATTAAAAACCTGATTCATTGTGGTGCTGATGGTTACATATTAAAAAATTCTGACAAGGATGAATTGATAAAAGCTATAAATACAATACATGCTGGTAAGCAATATTTTGATGATGATGTTATAGCATCATTAAAAAATGATGATAAAATTAAAAAAAGTAAGTTTTCCATTAATGATGGATTTTGTAATCTTACAATAAGAGAAATTGAGATTCTTAAACTAATTGCTGAAGGCTTATCTAACAAGCAAATAGGAGAAAAAATATATATAAGCCACCGCACAGTGGATACGCACAGGACCAATATAATGAAAAAAATTGGAGTTGGTAATATAGCCGGCGTTATACGATTTGCTATGCAGAGAGGAATAGTTAATTAATTCATGGTGTCGAAAAAGATAAATTATTTGTAATTCACTCATTAATATTAAGCAACTATTTTGTAAAAGTTATAATTATTCAACTTACTTTTGCGTCCTTGTTAAAATTAATTTTTACATGTTATGAAAATTTCTAAATCAGGTGCTAAGTATTCCGCTATTGTGAAAATTGGAGAGGATTTGAAAAGAAGAAGCCAGGAAACCGGAAAAGAGTTTCTTAAACTTAACAGGGGAATTAATGCAGTAGTAAATATCAATTTAACAAATGTAATTCCATTAATAAACTTTAATTCTGATGCAATACAAGTTTACCCGGCAAATAGTGGAATTTTAGAGTTAAAGAATGCAATAAATACAACTTATTTTCATAATAAAGCTCATGCCGACAACATTTTTATAAGCAATGGAGGTATGAATGCCCTCGATTTAGTTATCAGAACACTTGATGTTGATAAAATATTTATTGCTGAATATTATTGGGGAGCTTATGTGAATATTATGAAGATCAATAACATGCAGTATGAAACTTACATTGATTTTGATTTTATTAAGAATAATATTAATAAAATAAAAGGAAATGCAATAATAATTTGCGATCCTAACAATCCTTTAGGGACTAAATATGATGATTCTGAATTGCTTGAAATTGTCAGCTTTCTTAATCAAAATAATGTAACTATAATTTGGGATAGTCCATATCGGCGATTGTTTTATGAAGAAAATGATACTATGTATCAGGATCTGTTGGAATATGAAAATGTAATTATTACTGATAGTTTTTCTAAATCAATTGGGTTAAGTGGACAAAGGTTAGGTTTTTTACATACTCAAAACACAGAATTTAATATTCAGTTGAATATAAATTTACTATATAATACGAATGGTATTAATGCATTTTCACAAGTATTGGTAGAAAAAATACTTACTACACTGGAGGGGAAAAAAGCAGCAAAAGAATTTCGTGAAACCACAGTTGAACATATTACTAAAAACATTAATTACCTGATAGATAATGACATATTAGCATCAGAATTTTATACCAAAGCAAAGCCAGTTGGCATTTTTGTTATTGTGAATAAAAGCTATCAAGGGTTGTTAAATAAAAATATAGGAAGTGTACCATTATCCTTCTTTACATTAAAAAAAGATGCTGAAATCGATCAATATTCACGTATATGTGTTTCGGTTAATCATAAAAAGTTTAAGCAATATTTTGATAGTTTCAAAAATTAATTATAACCTTTGCACTATTAATTGATGATAATAGTCTTATAATGAATAAGAAAACCATATTTAAGAGCTTTACAATTGCTTTTTTGCTAATAATATTAGTAAGCGGAAATACCAGTGATAAAACAATTTCAGGTGAAGTTATCGGTACAATAGAATGGCATTCGTTCACTGAAGGCCTAACCAATGATATAGGTTCATTTAATGAAATAAAGAAAGTTGAAAGAATTTTCAATAGATTTTTAAGAAGATGGGAAATAAAAGGTGCTTCGGTAGCAGTTATGAAAAACAATAAGCTTGTATATGCACAAGGATTTGGATATGCTAATGAAGAGAAAGATATAAAGCTTGAACCATTTCACTTAATGCGAATTGCAAGTGTTTCTAAGCTCGTTACCGGAGTGGCAATAATGAAACTTGTAGAGGAAGGAAAGATAAACATGGAAGATAAAGTATTTGGGAAAAATGGAGTTTTAAATGAAGAAAACTATCTTCATTATATCGATAAACGTGCTGAAAAGATTACAATTAAGCTGTTACTTACACACAAAGCAGGCTGGACTACCAGGTGGGGAGATCATTTATTTATTCCCAATGTTATTGCAAAAGAATTTAATGTTGATCCTCCTGTTAGTGGATCTCAAATTATTGAATTTGCACTTTCCAGGAAATTACATTACACACCAGGAACCTGGTCAGCATATACAAATATTTCATATGTAATTTTAGGTGAAGTAATTTCGAAAATAACAAATATGCCTTATGAAGACTATGTTAATTCGAATATTTTGTATCCATTGGGCATATACAACATGAAAATTGGAAATAATCTTTATGAAGAAAGGTATGAAAATGAAGCAAAATATTATGAGCAAATTAATGCCGATTCTGTAAAATCAATATATGGGACTGGAGAAAAGGTTCCCCATTGTTATGGAGGAACAGATATAAGAGCATTGGGATCAGCTGGAGGTTGGGTTTCAACACCCTCAGAATTGCTTAAACTTGTGGCTGCTATTGATGCTAATAATCACAAATTTGATATTTTAAGTGATACAACCATAAAAAAAATGACCAATAATGGTTATAAAGATAAACCAATAGGATGGAGAGGAACTAATGGTAAAAATAAATGGTGGAGAACAGGAAGTTTAGCTGGTACTTCGGCTTTGGTTGTTCATCATAATGATAGCATAAGCTGGGCTATAATTACAAATACGAGTTCATGGAAAGGATCAGATTTTACCATTGAACTGAATAAATTAATGCGAAGTGTTGTTTATTCAGTTGATAAATGGCCTGATCGTGATTTGTTTGTATATAATTCTTCATCCACAATTAACTTCTAACTTTTTTTTTTTAATTTATACAAAATATTAAAGTCAGAAACTTGAACTTTATCTATTTTTTTTGTAACTTTTCTTAACCTGAATTATTTCAGATTAACCCCTAAACCATATCATTATGGAAGACAGATTAGTTACAATCAGAACAACTACCTTCTCTAAGGCACAAATAATAAAAAATCGATTTGATCAGGAAGGTATAGAGTGTTTTCTTAGAAATATTCATGCAATACGTCCTACAGTTCCAGGAGGAGTTAACATTAGAATAAAAGAAGAAGATGTAGCACATGCTTTAAGAATAATAACTTCTTTTGAAGAAGAAGAACGCAGAACCCTGGAAACAGATAATGAAAAAGATAAAAAGATTGAAAAAATCCTTGTTCCTGTAGATTTTACAAATGCATCATTAAAAGCATGTTCTTATGCCCTGAATTTGGCTTCAAAGTTTAATGCTAAAGTAAAATTAATACATATATATCCATCACCAGCCTTAGATGTAATTCCCGTTACAGAGTCACACACAATTCAGGTAAATGTTGATATCATGATCCGTGAAATGGAAACAAATGTTCAGAAAGAAATGGATAAATTTGTACTAAAGGTTAAAAATGAGTTTTCCGGCTTATTAGAAAAGGGAATAGAACTTGATTATCAAACTTTTAGTGGTGAACCAGTGATTGATATTTTAGATATGGCAGATTCTTTTATGCCAGACATAATTGTATTAGGGGCAAAAAGCTGTAAGGAAGAAAAAAATAAAAAACTAGGTAAATTTATTTCTCAAATTGTTGAATTTGCTAAAACTCCTGTTTTAATAGTACCGGATGATACTCAAACTAAAAATATTCATGAAGTAAAAAACATTGTATATGCAACAGATTTTGACGAAACGGATTTTAATGCAATACGAAAGTTAATGCAAATTATTAATCCGTTTAAAATGAAAATATATTGTATACATATTAGTGAAGATGCAGAAAACCCATGGGAATTAGTTAAAATAGAAGCGCTTGAAAAATATTTTAAGTCTTCATATGGGGAATCAGAGGTAGAATGTTCTTTAATTGTTGGAACTAATATTATTGACCGTTTAAATACATTTGCACTGAATCATGATATTGGAATAATAGCGCTTACAACACATAAAAGAAATATTTTAACAAGAATATTTAATCCGAGTACTACAAAAATAATGTTGCATAATTGCAATATTCCGCTTTTAGTATTTCATTCATTGTCATAAATTAACTAAATCAGGTAACTTTTTAGTTGTTTTTCATGTATAATTAATATGAATTGGTTATCAATTTCATATTATTGTAAACATTGTTATAAATGACCTGTTTAATTTATTATTTTTAATTGATCAATAAAAAACT
>DAOVJU010000117.1 GCA_030632095.1 Chlorobiota bacterium | reverse complement strand
ATATTGCTTCTGTTGTTTTCCCTTAAGTAGGTATCCATGTTATTAAAACTGGAAACAGAAATATACATTAATGAATCAAGATTTTCGTTATTAAGTGCAAGCCTTTTTATTGTAGAAAAATCAAAAAACTGGCCTACTTTTAATTCATCAGACAAAGATTTAATGGCAGACATGTTTGCAATTACAGTCCCGGTTTTGTTATACATGTTAAGATAACCTAAATCTGCACCAAAAATTCCCAGGCTAATAGCTCTTTTAAAGCTTGTCTTATATTCCTTAACGTTATCTGTTGAACATAAATACTTTTGTGAGAAAGGAACACCGGTTGCTTTTAATAAAGCAGCCATTTCAACAGGTGATGATAAATTTTGAATAATATCATCCATTGCTCCTTCAGAAATTAACAATGGCTTTTCATCAAATATTGAATCAGGAATTTCTACTTCTCCATCTGTAATTTTACCATTCTTGTCACCTGCACAAGAGGCAATTATGAAAGCCAGTAGAAAAAAATATATTAATTTACTTTTCATTGCCTTAAAATTTTGTATTATAAAAGTATATATATTTTTTTTAATAAAAAATTCAATTTTATTTTTCAAACAGATTCATTAGCTTTTTCAAATGATCAAAATACAATGTTATATAAAAAATTGCAGTAAAAATCCACATAATTGTCATATTAAACCAAAAAGTATCAAAGAATCTGCCTGCAAAATGTTTAGTTGGAGCTAAAAAGTGTGATCTGAAAGCTAGTATATGTTGCGGTTGAGGATCATAAAAAATGGGATCAACTTGTTGTACTAGTCTATTCTTATTCTGAACTATTTTATTTTTTTCGTAAACTTTCTTCACGATATCTGTTATTGCTTCATTATGGTATTTATCACGTCGCATTTCATAAAGCCCCGGGCGTTTATCATCCAGGTATTCTATTATTCGTTCTTTTTTTAAAGAAGCTTCATTAAAAATATTTGCATAATATGCATTAAGTTGATTTATGTAATCAACTGTATTATAAGCAACAAAATCAGAAAATGAATCAGTGTTTAAATAGTTAATAAATTCAAATGGTATTTCTTTTATTTTATTATTTTCAAGGCTTAGTTCGTTATATAACAATTGTAAGTGATTTTCTACTTTTTCACTGGTTTCTTCATCTTCATTTTGGAGGTTTTGGTTACAATAATCCAGGCGTTCTAATAGTTCGGGTAAATAATAAACTTGTTTAAAATCTGCAATACTAACCTGTTTGTCCAGGTCATAAAAACCATTCATTGATTCAAACTTATTTGCTTTAAACTGATGGACTATTAATGCTTCATATGCCCAGCGAGCAGTAAAAAATTCGGCTACAACAGGAACTTTGTCTACACTCCCAATTGCCCGGTTTAATTTGTCAAAACTAAACATTGCTCCACCAAGCGCCATTTGCGGGATAATAAGCAAAGGAATTATAATGTAAATAGTAACTGCTGAATTAAAAGCAGAAGAGATATTAAGGCTTAACATGTTGGCCCCGGCAGAGATCGTGAACAGTGCAAACCAAGAGAAAAAAAACATTCCCTTAACGCCCAAAATCAAATTACCGACTAATATGAACAAAAAAGCCTGAATTGCAGATAATAAAAACATTAGCATTACTTTTGAAACCAGGTAGCTTGACCTGCTCAAATTTAGAAATGCTTCACGTTTAAGTATTTTCCGGTCACGGAAGATCTCCTCAGCGGCTACCATAAATCCAAGGAATAAAGCCACAATAATTGACATGAAAATATATGGAGGAATGTTTTCATTTTCCCTGAATATATATATTGATGAAGTAGGATCTGCAATATATCTGATTAGGGAGGCTAAAATAAACGCCAATAACGGTGCTTCAAGAAGATTTAGAATAATATACTGCCGGTTACTAATTTTTGATATAAAGTCTCTTACCAGATATATTTTAAACTGATTAAACCAGGGAGGAATATTCAGTGATTTTGGAGGATCTTCTTCTAAATCCGGCAAATCCTCTATTTTAATATGTTCGTGGAAATGACCTCTCCATTTAATTGGTGAAACCTTTCGAGCATCTGAAAATTTACCGAACTCATCAATAACCTTTGTATCAATTATGTTAAAGATTAATTCCGGGTTTACATTTCCACATTCCGGACATTCTCCAACTTCGCTATTAATCTGAGCATCCATTGTTTTGAAATAACTTACCGCTTCTACAGGATTTCCATAATATATCATATAACCACCGGTGTCAAGGATACACATTTTATCAAACATCTTATAAATGTCAGATGATGGTTGATGGATTACTACGAAAATTAATTTTCCTTTTAAGGTAAGCTCTCGAAGAAGGTCCATGACATTTTCCGAATCGTTTGATGATAAACCGGATGTAGGTTCATCTACGAATAAAATTGCCGGTTCACGAATAAGCTCTAGCGCAATATTTAATCTTTTACGCTGTCCTCCACTGATAGTTTTTTTAAGTGGTGATCCCACTTTTAAATCTTTTCTGTCTAACAGCCCCAAACTGTGTAAAATTTTATTGACTCGTTCTGTAATTTCTTTATCAGAAAGGTTTTTGAAACAAAGCTTCGTATTATAATATAGATTTTCAAAGACAGTCAATTCTTCAATAAGCAGGTCATCTTGCGGAATATATCCTATGGTTCCTTCAACTTTATCTTTCTCGGTATGTAAATTAACCCCATTAATCAGAACTTCACCTGAAGAAGGTGCTTCAATCCCATTAAGAACATTTAATAAGGTTGTTTTTCCAGCACCACTAGCACCCATAATTCCGATTAATCTTCCATGACCTTCTGAAAAACTTATGCCACGAAGCCCCAGATCGCCGTTTGGAAATTTAAATTCAATGTTATTAACATTGTACGAAATTTTCGCATCTGTAGTGTCGGCCATATAAGTGGCTACAACATCACTGTAATAGATGGGTTTGCCTTTTGGTGGTTTTACAACACTACCCTGAGCAAATAAATAAATTCGTTTATTATTGACACCAATCCCATTTAGAAAGATATCAAATGTACCGGTATACCTTAGAAAATATAGGTCAACACTATCAATATGGAGAATAATAATATCTCCTCCAATATCTTTTGACGGGATTTTTTTTGCATTTTTAACAGCCAGCTCTTTTTCATTAACTATCAGAATACTAACCTGGTCCAGTTTATCATAATCATTCTGAACAACATAAGTATCAATACTTGTAAATTCTTCAGCCGAGATATTAAATACTTCTGCAACTGTATTTATAATTGCCATTCTTTGCTCAGTAAACTTGCGGTCGGCATTAACTAATTCAAACAAACGAACGACAACAACTACTTTTTGCTTTTGAGTTAATTTTTTATTGATTTTTTTGCAGATACCGAGTATTCTAACAGAATCTTTTACAGAAGTTAATTGTTTCTTTTTGCTTTTTTCATCTCCTTTATTATTATCATCAAGATCAGCGAGTTGTTTAAATAAACTCCAGTATTCTTCAATTGCTTCTTCACTTAATTGTTGATTTAAGAATGTCTGGACATATTCAATTTCATTTTCTTCAACACCTCCGTCTTGTTTTGCAATAATTGCAAAAAGTTGCATTAATGCTTTTAATATTTCTTCACTCATTCTTTAGTTAAAAAGGGATGATATATCTTTTTAAAGGATATAATAAATTGGAAAATGTTAATCAAGTGAATAACTGACTTGTTCAAACGGTACTTCAACTATATCAGCATATTCTTCACCTGCTTCTTCCATATCCTCATCATCTTCCGGATAATGCCATTTAATGACAATATCTTTTCCCGCTTCATACATTTCCTCCAGCTTCAAGAGAATATCTAAAATTAGTTTTGATGAAGCTGTGTTGAAATATACTAATTTAAAGTTGAAGACAGTTTTACCACTGGCAGATTCGGAATAACGGTCTAACCAGTCAAGAATTGGTTCATAAAATGCTGTAACATCTTCCGGTAAAGATCTCCCAGAAACTTCAAATATTTCATTTTCCACATCTAAAATTACTGTAGGGGTATCATCGGTTCCAACAATTTTAATTACTTCCATAATTAGCTTTTATTAAAAATTATATTCTTAAAATTTTTGAAGTTAAGACAAAGAACGAATAGTTTTCGTTAATGTTTAAAAAGTTATAATTGATTTTTTGTCCTGTTTTTTTAGCGATATCAATAAAACCTAAACCAGCTCCACCTTTATTTGACAACCTTCCTTCCTTGATTTGCTGCTTGTAAAGTTTTTTCAAACCGTCTTTATCGAGGCTATTAACCTGGTCAAGGGTTTTAGTGATTTCAGTAATTTTTGAGTTTTCCAAAATATTGCCAGTGGTAACGCTATACTCTTCTTTACCTTTGCTAACCATAAATATTCCCCGTCCATCACGGTTAATATATGAATCTTCAATAATGTCAGCATGCTTACTTATATTTTGTAGACATTCAACCATTACATGAAATACTTTTTTCTGAGTTGAATTGGATTCTTCATCCTTTTGCATGTTTGTTTCTGTAAGTGATGTAAAAGCTTTTGTGATTTGATGCGTTACCTCACCTTCATAAACCAGTGTGATTTCATGATCATCCATGGTTTTATAAAAGCTATAAACAAATTCCAGAAAGCTTGTTATATTAAATTTTTTATTCATAGTGATAATTATTTATTGCCGATTAAACCCAAAATATAGTCAAATAATTTTTAAAATTCAATACCAATTAAGAGTACATCATCTATTTGTTTATTATCTCCCGTCCATTTTTTGTAATCACGAGAGAAATAATTAGAAAATTGAATCATTGAAAAGTCCGCGTTTTCAACTATTATATCACGTATTCTGCTAGCCATATATTTCCTTTTTTGAGGTCCACCTATCTGGTCTGGAAGCCCGTCAGAAAAGAAAAATATTTTATCACCTTCTTTTAATTTTAAATGATAATTTATAAAATCCTTTTCAGGTTTTTTTCCATATGGAATTCCTCCGATTGCTTTTCTGTTTCCTTTATATTCTTTTAATTCTTCGTTTTGAAGATAACATAATGGCCTGTGAGCGCCTGCATAATCCAATTCCATTTTTTGTAAGTTTATCTTACAAAGTGCTATATCCATGCCATCTCTTGCACTGGCATCAGCACGGTCTTGTTTTAATGTTTTTCTAACACTTGCATGCATCAGGTCCAGGACTTCTCCTGCAGAGTATGATTTTTCGTGATCTACTATATTGTTCAATATAAAATATCCTATAAATGAGAGAAGTGCTCCGGGAACTCCATGTCCGGTACAGTCTACAACTGCTATATACAGGTCATCTTCTTTTTTAAAGAACCATGGGAAATCCCCACTAACAACATCTCTTGGCTTGTAAAATATAAAAGATTTATTTAAATATTGCTGGATGTATTTTGTATCCGGTAGAATTGATCCCTGGATTCTTTCAGCATAATTTATACTCTCGGTAATTTTTTTGTTTTTTTCTTGTATTTCTAACTCAATATTTTTCCGCTCGGTAATATCATGAGCTACAAAAAGGATGGTTTCTAAATCTTTTTCCTCGCTAAATTCAGGGATTGAGTTGACCTGCATAATACGATCACCAAAATTGGTTGGAAATGTAAATTCAGTATTTAATTTTTGTTTTGATTGCTTAATTTGTTTCAGGGATTCTTTGAAAAAATTTGTTATTTGCGGATCAAAATTAACTTCATCAATAGTCTTTTTTATTACGTCATTTGTATCAATTCCTGTAAATATCTTCACTATTGGATTTGCATAGAAAAACTGTCCTGTTGTATTTAACCTGATAATCATATCGGGACTGTTTTCTGATAAAGCTTGCATTTTACTTTTCATCCGTTCTTCTGTCTCAGCACGCTTTCTTTCAGTTATATCCTGTGAGTTAAGAATTATTCCATTAATGGCCGGGTCGTGTATTAAATTTCGTCCTGTAGTTTCCAGGAAAATTTTTTGCCCATCTTTTTTCATATACGTATATTGAATTGTATGGGCTTCTTCCGGATTTTCTAATAGGGTTTTAAACATTTTTTTAAGATCAGATTCACCTCTTAATGTCAGGCGGTCGAAATCTTTTCCTTTCATCATTTCTTCAGGGTTATAACCAAGTATATTGGTAACTGAAGGGCTTACATATTTTAGTTTTTGCTGTTCGTCATAAATATAAATTATCTCTGAGGCATTTTCTAACAAGGAATGTTGCCTTTTTTGAGCGTTTTCAACTTCCTGTATTTTTGATTCAAGTTTTTCATTTGACCTCTCAAGCTCTTCATGGGTGGCTCTCATTTCTTCAGCGTTTTGCCGCAGCTCTTCTTCATTTTCTTTAAGCTCTTCGGTCATTTCCTGGGCGTCTTTTAAGAGTTTTTCTGTTTTTGCACTTACTTTGAGGTTGAAAACAGTCCGGGCAATAATTTCACTTAATTCTTCAACAAACTTTATTTTTAAATCTGTAATATCATTTTTTAACGATGCAAATTCAATAATTCCATGTAGCTTTTCATCTGATATTAAAGGTACTATTAAAATATTTGAGGGTTTTTCATTACCTAAAATGCCGGAAGTTATTGTGACATAATAATCAGGGATTTCTTTTCTGAACACAGTATCCATTTCATAAGCAGCTTGACCGATTAATCCTTCACCAATTTTAAATTCCTGGTTCATGTATTTTTTTCTGTTGTAGGCATAAGTGGCTACATTAACAAGTTTCTTGCTTTCATCATCATATATATAAAAGGCACCTTGAATCACATTTATATATTCAATTAAGTAAATTAATGTTTCATAAGCTAATTCACTTATATCATTATGAATACGAAGTATGGTTGATATTTTATCTTTACCTTCTGTTATCCAGTTTTGTTCCGTTTCTTTTTTGTTGGATTTAAGAAGGTTGTCGCGCATTAAAAAGAGTGAGTTCCCTAAAATATCCTCTTCATCAATATCTTCTTTGCTAATTGAAAAATCGCCTTCTCCGATTTTCTTTGCAAACAGGGCATTTTTACTTATAGTATCATCTTTTTCTTTTATTTCGGTAATATATTCATTTTGGTCTTTTTCAATTATTTTTGAAAGTTTAAATGCAATACCATAAAGAATTATCGGAATAAGATCAATAACAAAATGAATAGGATTATTAAGGTGCATTTCTACAACATTATCCCAAATAAAGCTGTAGTCATTGTAATTAATATCAAAAACCCAGGCAATTATTGGAAAAAGTAAACCAAATAAAAAACCGCCAATAGGGAATTTTGAGGTGTCCCTGGTAAGTTTGAAAATATTTAAAAACTCTGTTTTCTGCATGTTACCAGTTTCAGGAAAAATGAGATCACTAAAAATATAAAATTAAACGATATTTCATTAATTATCTTCTATGTTAAGAAATTTATCGTGATTTGTTTCAAAAAATTTTGTTAATTCTTCTTCAAAGTTTTTTTCAAATTTACTTAAAGATGCTAATTCTATAACTCCAAACACTTCATTATTTAAAATTATTGGATAAATAAACAAGTATTTTGGTTTACCTTTTCCAAGTCCTGAAACGATTGTTAAATAATTATCCGGAATCTCAGAAACTATCATTGCTTTTCTGTTCTTCACAACCTGGCCATTTAAACCTTCGCCTAATTTGAATTCAGGGGGCTTATCTTCAGTAATATATGCATATGACGCTGTAACTTGATATGTTTTTGATTTTTTATTATAAGAATAGAACAATCCAATGTCTGCTTGTTGATCTTTTACCAGGTTATTTAGCAGTTTCTCGGAAATGTTCTTTTTCGAGGTTTTTTTAGTTATCCCGGTTAATAAATTCTTATGAAATTGTTTTTCTTCCTTTGTTTCCAGTTGAGTAGAAATATTTTGTTTGTTTAAGTCATCTTTTTCTTCTGAATCTTGATTTTGCATGATAACAGATGCTTTAGTAGCTAACTGTCTGATATTTTTGTATATGAGGTAAAAAAATAACAGATTTACAATATAAATGATAGCTATACTTAAAGGCAATTCAGCAAAGGAATATTTATTTATTAGTATTACTGCTGTTGAAATCAATAAAATCATTAATAGTAGAATGTATATTAATACTTGTTTTCTATATTTTTCAACATTAAACATTTAGTTAAGTTTTAATAAGAAATCTATTATTTGATTTGTTGTTAGCACATGATCTACTGTAGTTAATTTCATAGAAGCAGTTGTCATTGTTTTTACCTGGCATTCTTTAGGGTCCTGAACAATGGTAAGGCCTCCTGAATCTTTTACTTTTTTTAAACCATAAGCACCATCTTTGTTTGCACCAGATAAAATTATTCCTACAAGTTTGGCTTTATAAGAATATGCTGCCGAGATAAAAGAAAGATCAATTGATGGGCGGGAATGGTTTACGGGTTCTTCTGTTGATAATGATATTTTATTGCCAAGTTCAATATACATGTGATAATTTGCAGGGGCCAGGTATATCCTTCCAGCTTTAATATGATCTTTGTCATTAGGTTCAATTACTGGCAATTGAGCTTTAATCGAAAGTGCTTCAACAAAACCGGACCGGACATGTTTTAGCCGGTGTAAACATAAAAACACTGGCAACGGATAATCTTT
>DAOVJU010000206.1 GCA_030632095.1 Chlorobiota bacterium | reverse complement strand
GAAAAAACCTTCTTGCTTTATTTGATAGAGATGGAATTGAATTGATTGATGAGAAAAAAGTACTTGAAACTTTTGGTAATCTTGGAATAGATACTAAAGATAATCCAAAGGGGAAAAAACCAGAAGAAAAACATTGGGAATATAAGAAATTTTATCATGCCCCTTTTTGGGCTGTTTTGGCAATTTTAACCCAAATTCAAAGTGAAGTATTAAATGCAGAATCAATTGTTGCAGAAAAATTACTTGCTTCAATTGGTGCCGGAGAATTTAAGTTTAACAAACTTGATCCTACCCTTATACCACATTCAAACTATGTGATTCGGGGAAATGAATATATTGCTGAAGTATTTCTTGCTGCATTTGATACAACTCAGGCTCCAAATATAATGGTTGGAGATTACAAACAAAATGAAGACGGAACACATGAAATGGTTGGTGACTATCAAACATTGCCCATTGAACGCGGAAGGGGAATTTATAAAGTTAAAGGGAGCCGGGTTGGTAATAAGAAATGGGGAGGATTAATTTCTTTAACTGCTCCGGATGGATCAATTAAAAGTTATCCGTTTAATGCAGAATATAAGGTTGCTGAAGCAAGTTTAGTTGTTTCTCCAACAAAGATGAATGTTTTTTATATGGCAGTTAATAATCCTGTTGAAATTTCTGTGCCTGGTTATTCTCCCGATATAGTTTCTGCCACTATTTCAAATGGATCAATAAGCAAAGACAGGGCTGTTGGTTTTGTTGTAAAACCGCGAAAACCAGGAAGAGCAACTATAACCGTTTATATAGAGGAGAATGGAAGAAAGAAACCACATGGAACAAAAGAATTCAGGGTCAAGCCATTGCCTACCCCTATTGCAAAAGTAGCAGGAAAAACAGGTGGCCCCATAAGAAAAAGCACCCTTCAACTCCAAAGTGGCGTTTTAGCTGAACTTGAAGATTTCTTATTTGAATTAACTTACCGGGTAACAAAATTTACAGTTTCATCAACACAAGGAGGATATGTTGTTGAAGCACCTACAAAAGGGAATAAATTTACCCCTGAACAAATGCGTATTATTAAAAATGCTAAAAGAGGAACAAGAATAAATATAATAGATATTACTGCCGTTGGGCCGGATAAAATACCAAAGAATTTACCTTCAATTGTTTTTAAACTTAAATAATATCAATTATCATGAAGAAATTATTGATTTTTATCATAATCAGTTCGCTTTTTATTGTTGTTAGAAATAATACTGTAAAAGCACAAGTTCTTGATGGAATATATGAAAAAGAACACGTTCCAAGCAGAAAATATATACACTATTACAGCCTGCGGGAATCTGATGTAATGTGGGAAAAAAGAATATGGAGAATTATTGACCTTAGGGAAAAAATTAATCACCCTTTATATTTTCCAACAGATAAAATTGGAGATAGAATGAGTTTAATAGATCTCATGATATGGGGTATTAATAACGAAGGTATAACACCTTATGAGGCAGCATATGATGACCGGTTCCTGGTCCCCATGACCAGGGCTCAAATTGATCAAAATTTTGGTGCCGGACAGAGAACAACAATGATTCAGGATGCTGAAACAGGTGAAATGGTTGAAAAAGTTGAAGAAATTGAGAAAAACACATCAGAAATTAAACAATATATATTAAAAGAATCCTGGTTTTTTGATAACCAGCGTTCTGTGATGAATGTTAGAATAATTGGTATTTGCCCGATTAGAGAATACTACAGGGAAGAAGATATAGATCAGAATGAATTGCTGAGAAAAAAAGTCTTCTGGATTTATTTTCCGGATGCCAGAAGAATATTAGCGAATCATGAAGTTTTTAACCCTTTTAATGATGCTGAAAGTAAAACATTTGATGACATATTTTTTAAGCGTATGTTTAACAGCTATACAACAGCAAAATCAAATGTTTACAACAATAGGGAGATAACCGATTATAATGTTGGGCTGAATGCATTAATGGAAGCAGAACGGATTAAATATGAATTGTTTAAAATGGAAGTTGATCTTTGGGAGTATTAAAATATTTAGAAGAAAAAAGCTCTCAAACGAGAGCTTTTTTTATACATAGCCATTACCTTTATTTATCTTAACATCGTTTACAAATTGCCTTATCTGTTGTTCGTCTTCTTTTTTACATATTAGTAGTGCATTATCAGATTCAACAACAATATATCCCTCTAATCCTTGTAAAACAACAAGTTTTTCATTTGGTACTTTAATCACACAATTTTTTGTGCTGTAAGTCATAACATTTTCCCCGCTAATTAAATTTTCATTCTTATCCTTTTCAGATAAATCATACAATGAACCCCAGGTTCCTAAATCTGACCAACCAAAATCAGCACATAAAACATATACATTGTCAGCTTTTTCCATTATTCCGTAATCAATAGAAATATTCTTGCAGGCTGCATATGTTTCTTTTATAAACTGAGACTCTTTATCGGTATTATAAAATCCAGAACCATCGGCAAACAAACTATATACATCAGTTAAATGTTGTTTAAATGCATTATTTATTGATTGCAATGACCAGATAAAAATTCCTGAATTCCAGAAAAATTCTCCACTTTCTACAAAAAACTTAGCCATTTCAATATCCGGCTTTTCAGTAAAAGTTTTAACCCTTTTTATCCTTTTATACGATTTTACTTTTTGTTCATTGTTTATTTGTATATATCCATATCCCGTATCCGGCCTGCTGGGTTCTATACCTAATGTTAATAGATAATTGTTTTCACTAACAAATTTCAACCCTTCCTTTATTACTCTTATAAATTCCTTTTCCTTCGTAATTGAATGATCAGATGGTGCTACAATAATTTTAGCTTCGGTATTTTTTGTGTGAATCTTAAAATTTGCGTAAGCAATACAAGGTGCTGTATTTCGTCTGCTGGGTTCAAGTAAAACCTGATCGTCTTTAAGATCTGGTAATTGTTGCTTAATTATTTCCTTGTAATCTGAATTACTAACGATATAGATATTTTCTAGGGGACAAATTTGTATAAACCGATCATATGTCTGTTGTAGCAATGTTCTACCTGTTCCTAATATATCTAAAAATTGTTTGGGTCTTAAATTCCTGCTCAATGGCCAGAATCTGCTTCCAACTCCACCAGCCATAATAATGCAATAATTATTCTTCATAATTAATATTTTAATTAACCCACTGTTTGTCAGTGCGTTACACCTGTTGCTTTCATTTAATAAAAATAACTAAAATAATTGTATTTATACAACTTTATATACCACAACTTCAGCTAATGGATGCACTGTATAAATTCTTCCTGATCTAAGCTCCTTACATTTATATCGTGTTTTAATTTTTTGAAGTTTTAAAAACTTCTTTCCTGAAATAAGTTCAAATTCCGCATTATCTGGTATATCTTTTATAAATAATGTTTTCTTTTTTTGCAGTGAAGCATTTAAAGCAAGTGCCAATTCTTCGCATTTTACTGTTGATGGTATTGATTTCTTAAGGCAAGATCTTAATGCTTTTTCAATTTTTTCAGGAAAAACATTTAAATCTATGAATTTTATTACCAATGCTTTAAATACTTCTTGCCACTCTTTACCATGTGGTTTTACTCTCCTCCTTCGTTCCTTCCATACTATTAGATGAGCTATTTCATGCAGCAAGACAATTAAAAATTCATACCTGTTTAAATTTCCATTAACAGAGATTCGAGAAAATCTTCTATCAACCGGTCTAAAATCACCGAGTTTTGAAATTCTTGGATTTGTTATTTTCAGATGAAATTTATATTTCACCTGGTAATCCAGGATTAAATCAATAACAGAAACTGGTATATATTGTTCAAGTATCTTCCGTTTATTAATGTTCAATGGCCAAAGAAATTTAAATGATTGAAATAATTTGTAATTTTATCAATAAATAGCAGTTTTAAAAACGAATTTGAAAAATATTTTATATGAATTTTTTCTTTCATCTTGGCAGGTATTTTCTCTTGTTAAAACAAGTTTTTTCTAAACCGGAAAAAAGGATGATTTATTTCTGGCGAACAATCAAAGAAATTGAAATGCTAGGCATAAATTCCATTGCAATTGTTATCATAGTTTCAATTTTTATGGGTGCAGTAATCACATTACAAACAGCTTATAATACTGAAAATCCTTTGATCCCCATGTATTTAATCGGATTAACAGCCAGAGATTCAATGTTATTGGAATTTTCGACCACCATAGTTGGTTTTATTCTTGCTGGCAAAGTAGGTTCTAATATAGCTTCTGAAATAGGTACAATGCGAATAACAGAACAAATAGATGCATTGGAAATTATGGGGGTCAATTCAGCCAGTTATCTTATTTTACCAAAAATTATTGCTCTAGTTTTTATATTTCCTTTTTTAGCAGTAATAAGTATGTTTGTTGGAATATTTGGTGGCTGGATAGCTGCTATTACAACCGGTGCTGTAACATCGCAGGAATATATTTATGGAATTCATTATGTATTCATTCCCTTTTATGTTACTTATGCCCTGGTTAAAGCTTTGGTGTTTGGCTTTATAATAACATCGGTTTCAGCATATCATGGATATTATACCTCTGGCGGGGCGCTTGATGTAGGACGTTCCAGTACAAGAGCAGTGGTTTATAGTATGATACTAATATTAGTGTTTAATTTAATATTAACTCAATTGTTACTTGCATGATAGAAGTAAAAAATGTAAATAAATCGTTTAAAGAAAATCATGTTTTACAGAATATTTCTTCTGTTTTTGAAAAGGGGAAAACAAACTTAATTATAGGCAGAAGTGGTTCAGGTAAAACAGTACTTTTAAAATCAATTGTTGGTTTACTTGAAGTTGATACCGGTGAAATTCTTTTTGACAATAGAGATTTCACAAAAATGAACCTGAAAGAAAGAAAAACTATAAGGAAAGAAATAGGAATGTTGTTCCAGGGAGGTGCACTTTTTGATTCGGCAACTGTTGAAGAAAACGTGATATATCCAATGAACATGTTTACCAATATGAGTTTGGAAGAAAAATGCGACCGGGCCAATTTCTGTTTAAATCGTGTAGATATTGAAAATGCAAATCATTTATATCCATCTGAAATAAGCGGGGGAATGAAAAAAAGAGTTGCTATTGCCAGGGCAATTGCTTTAAATCCGAAATACTTATTTTGCGATGAACCCAATTCAGGATTAGATCCAATCTCTGCCATAGTAATTGACAAGCTAATTGCTGAAATTACTGAAGAGTACAATATTACAACAATAGTTAATACGCATGATATGAATTCGGTGATGGAAATTGGTGATACTATTATTTTTATATATAAAGGCCAAAAATGGTGGGAAGGTAACAAAGATGAAATTCTTAAAACAAATAATGAAGAAATGAATGATTTCGTGTTTGCTTCTGAAATGGCAAAGAAGATAAGATAAAAAAGGATAATCAGGGAAATGCATAGGTGAGGAATTTGGAATTTGCCGTTAGCTGGACAAGTTAATGGAATGATGGAATAATGGAATTAAATATAAACCACTATTACTCTGACAAATACAAGTTTTCTTATCTCGAGTTCACGTTAAATATGATCAACAACCCGATTTATAAACTCATTTTTAGCTTCTTCATATCTTTTACGATTTTCATCAAACCATGATTTATTATTATTTCTTTCTAAATCTTTTAAAAAATCCAGTGCTTTTTTCATCATCATTATAATTTTAAATTGCTCTTATATATAATATATTGTGGTTTTTTTATGAATTATCACACTAATTATCAATATATTGATTTGGAATGATGGATAATTGGAATAATGGAACTTAGCATAGTGATCTCTCGTTAGTCTCACACTAGTAAAACATAAATTCCTTCTTTCCAATATTCCAACATTCCATTGCTTGTTTTAAATTTATACTTCTTTCACTTAAGCAACAATACTATATGCTATAGCCTTTCAGATTAGTTGTGTTTTGCAGATTAACAAAATGTGCATTAAAATGATATTTTAATACATTTTTAGCCAAATCAAACATTTTCAATATTGTTTTATCAATTATTTCTGTATCTGATGTAACAATAACACCTTCTTTTTGTTGGCATAATAATTTATCAACTTCTTTTATACGCTCTATTTTTCCGTTTAACTTATATTGAATAAACAAACTTTTCAATAAATTTTCAAGTTCTTTACTACACTGTACAGGAGAATCAATATAAAATATCACTTCATTAAGATCAATAGTGCTTAAAAAAGAAAGGATTAAATCTACCGGCCTGTCAAATGAACTATTTTGACTTATCTTTCCTTTTAATTCACCGGCATCCCTTAAATATCCATCACAAGCAATAAATACGGGTTTGCCCTTTAAGTAACTATTAACCGTTAAAAGTAAATTATATAAATCAACATGCAGTATTGCTCCTGTTGTTTGCTTTTCGGTGATGAGTTTACTTTTTCTTTTTAAAGCAAGGTCCTTAGATGTAAT
>DAOVJU010000262.1 GCA_030632095.1 Chlorobiota bacterium | reverse complement strand
TTCTTTATTTTGTTCAATAACATTTATAATTATAATACCTTCATTAAACCAGTATGATTGAAACGGGAATTTATAAAATTCAGGAATAGGATATTTACCAATATTTAAGCTGGTATGTGAATCTTTTATTTTTGAAATAATTTTCTGAAGCTCAAAAATTATATCTAAATCCTTTAATGAATCAACTTTTGTTATTAATTCGTCAATAAGGTTATTGAATTCTTCTTCGGTTAAGGCATTAAATAAATTTATGTGTTTAACAGGTAATGAATCTTTCAGGAATGTAATATCTTTTTTCCATTCATACGTCGTGTTTTGTGAATCAGCACATGAAAAGATTAAAAAACCAAGTACAAAAAAAATCAGTTGTATTATTTTCATTTTACCTGATAATTGATAACATTTCATTAAAACTTAATAAATTTTGTTCTCCTGTGATCATGTTTTTCAGAGCGTATTTTTCCGATTTCATTTCTTCTTCACCAATCAATATAACATATGGTATTTTTTTATTATTGGCATAAGTCATTTGTTTTTTAAGTTTGGCTGACGACGGATACATTTCAGATGCAATACCTTTCTTTCTCAATTTATCTAAAACCTGTAAACAATAGTTTTCTTCTTTTTCACCAAAATTTATAATTAAAACTTTTGAAGTTGTTTCAGCTTCAGCAGGAAATTTATCCAGTTGTTTTAGTACATCATAAATACGATCAGCGCCAAAAGAAATTCCAACTCCCGAAACATCTTTTAATCCAAAAATACCGGTTAGGTCATCATATCTTCCCCCGCCGCAAATACTTCCTATTTCAACATCCAATGCTTTGACTTCAATTATCGCCCCTGTATAATAGTTCAATCCTCGAGCAAGTGTTAGATCTAATTCTACTTCAGATTTTATATCTAAGTTTGATAAATAATCGAAAACTTTTTTTATCTCGGCAATTCCTTGTATTCCTGTTTCAGAGCTTGCTAATATTTCTTCCAACTTTTTAATTTTTTCCTCATAATTACCTTCAAGAGTTAATATTGGTACTACTTTTACAATGTCATCACCAAGAAATCCTTTAATCTTTAATTCTTCAATTACATTGTCAAGACCAATTTTCTCTATTTTGTCAATAGCAACCGTGAGATCAATAATTTTATCTTCCCGGCCTATTAATTCAGCAATTCCTGCAAGAATTTTACGGTTGTTGAGTTTAATAATTATGCGTATTCCTAAACGGTTAAATACATCATCAGCTATTTGCAACAATTCAATTTCATTGAGTAGTGAATCACTTCCTATTACATCAACATCGCATTGAAAAAATTCACGGTACCTGCCTTTCTGTGGTCTGTCGGCCCTCCATACAGGTTGAATCTGAAATCTTTTAAAAGGAAAAGTAATTTCATTACGGTGTTGCACAACAAACCTTGCGAATGGAACAGTAAGATCGAAACGAAGCGCTTTTTCAGAAATCTTATTGACTAGTTTTTGAACCTTTTTCTCCTTTAATTCCTCATCAGAAACTTTAGAAAGAAAATCACCGGAATTAAGAATTTTAAAGATTAGCCGGTCTCCCTCTTCACCATATTTACCCATCAATGTTTCAAGGTATTCCATAGCTGGAGTTTCAATTGGCTGATAACCAAATAAATGAAATACTTCTTTAATTGTGTCGAATATATAATTTCTGCGTTCGGTTTCTAAAGTTAAAAAATCACGAGTCCCTTTTGGTATTGATGGTTTCGAAGCCATAAGCTGTACAATTTATTCAATATTTTAAAATCGTGTAAAATTATGAAAATTAAAGAACTTGAAAAGAGATATTACCGGATTAATATCAAATATCAGTAATTTTAGCATTCTTAGTAAAATAAACGTATAATGACATGTTTAAAATAGTTGACTTGAATAATGGAATGATGGAGTAATGGAATGAATTAAAAGTTTACCTTGTGAAATAATCCCGAGTACCCGGAATTGCTCTATATTTCACGGGGTGAATCTACGATTTGCTATAATAAAATCATACATAAAAAAGCTGTATCCTTTAGAAGATACAGCTCAATTATGCCTAATTTTTTTGTTAATCAATTCTGTTGCTTAATTGAATCAGCTTGTTGTTTTTCAAGTTCTTTTTGTTGTTTTTTAACTTCAAGCATTTCTTTTTTAGCTAGCTTTTTAAAATCTGCTTCTAAAAAGCCATCCGGATTTTTATCGCTAACCATATGCCAATTAAAATAGTATAACTTGGCATCACTTGCTCCAATCAGGACTTTCCAGCATCTTGCTTTCCTATTATATGATTCAGGCCCGACTTTATGCAATAAAACAACATTTTCATCATATTTGTTTATTGCTTCTTCAACTTCATCTTTTGTTACGATTTTAACACTATAAGGATATATCTTTTGAATTTTTTTTATGGTACTAACTTTTTTGGCTAGTTCTTCTTCTAAAACATAAAGTGTTTTTTCCCTGACACCAATCATATTTTTATTATAATGCCTTATTATATTGTTAGAATTTAAACCTGGATCATCTCTGGTGAGCTTAACATGGTTTTGTATAAATCTTACCAGTATTCCTAATTTATATGAATATAAAACTTCATCAACTTCCAGGTATGAAACCGGTGTTGTACCCAATTCTGGCATATCTTTCATTAATAAATAATCGCCACCTAATAATAGGTGTAAAAAATTGTATTGTGCCTGTGTTTTATCATTTGAATAAAATACACGGTTCATAATTAAAAATGAATATTGTGGATCGAAACGTTTTTCATCAAATTCAGAATGTGCTATAAATTCATATTCAGTAAGGTCCCAATGTTTTTTAATAGTTCCCTGAATTTCTATATTGTAGTCTGATAACGGGCTCGGATCAAGAACAACTAAAGTTTTTGTTTTTAGAAATGCTTGAATTTGTTCTTGAGTTGCAACAGAATTTTGCGAAAGCGAAAATAATGTAAATAAAATGAGGCTGGTAATTAAGAATGCTTTTTTCATAGTTCATTGCTTTAAATTATTATTTTTTCATTATGCTATGCTTAGTGTTTGAACGGAAATCCTATATTCTGCATTATACTTTAAAAACATGAGAATTCAGCTAATTATTCAAAAAGGAAAACATAATCAAATATACATATAAAGTAGCTTACAGCATTTTCGTTCAGAAACTAATTAGTATATGGGTATATATAAAGGATGCTTTTCATTATATTTTCTCAAATATAAAAACTTTAATTTTTTTCGTTTCTTTTTTTTAAAATTAATGAATTCTTCATGCAAATCAGGATCACGCATTAAAATAACAGATAGTGTCTGATAATCATATTCCATGATACTACCGGTTTCAAAATCAAGTAGAAATTGCTTTAATTCATATGAAGGTTGCTGTGGCCTTAAGGTGGAGTTGTAATTATAATATGGATCGTACTGATTATAATACCGGTCTCTATAAACAGTTATATTTGCAACAAAATGACATATTTTGCCTACTACCGGAATCCGGTTAAACTCACCCTCAACCTGAATATATAAAGTTCCTTTTCTGCAATAACCCCATATTTTTTCTATTTCATATGCTTGTTTAATACCATAATCGTCATAATAAATTATTTTCTTTGATCTAAGTACTTTCTCAAAAAAATCAATATCCCTAATATTAACATCAGACACAATTCTTGATTTGAGTATTGGTTTATTTTCTCTAACCTGGTCAAAGTTCAGGTATATACCTTCTGTAAATTTAAAAGCTGGTGAATATTTAACAAGTTTGGTTGTATCAACTTGTGAAAAAACACCTGTTGTAGAAAAAACACTTATTATAAAAAATATCTTGATCACTTTCATATTATATCATGTCTAATAAGTAATTATACAATTATCAGTTTTGTCACCCTAATTATCAAGGAGTTGCAAAAGTGTCTCGTTTTCAATGTATATAGATTCTATATAAAACTGCAGTTTGACAGAATTGTATGTTAATTTCGTAATGTAAAATTATAATTTCCTAACAAATTATATACCTTAAATAAAAAAAATAATGAGAAAATGTATAATAAATTTTAGTTAAAATTGGCTTCCTTTGGTTATATTTAGCGTCTTTAAAGATAGCTTCCTGAAGTTAAATGAAAATAAGTTGCATTATATATGATTTTCTTAGATAAAATTATAAAGCTTTTATCGGATAGCCAGAGTGGTGATATTAACAATGAAAATACATATAAATTGCTATTGAGCAATATTGCTCATATAATAGCACTGGTATTCATCATGATTTTTGGGATTTTATCATTAATTAAAGAGCAATATATACATTCCACAATATTATTTGTTACATCTATTCTTGTTATTTTGAATTTTTATTTTCTGGATAAAACTAAAAATCAGAAAGCTTCTAATTTTATTATAGTTACAATTATTACTTTATTACTTATATATTTATTTACAAATGGATTAAATGAAGGAAGTGGAGCATTGTGGTTTTTTATTTATCCAATAATGTGCTTATTTCTGCTAGGATTAAAAGCTGGTAGTTATTATTATGTTGTGCTACTAATTATAACGGCAGTTATATTTTATATTCCTAATTTAAAAATAGTACCACAAACATATACAGCAGAATTCAAAATCAGGTTCATATTGGCTTTTATTGTAATTTATATAATAGCATACATCTATGAATATCTAAGAAACAGAATGAAGATTGATCTTGAGAAGGCTATAATTGAAGCACAAAGCTTAAGTAAATCAAAATCAGAATTCATATCCCGTTTATCTCATCAGTTACGTACTCCTCTTAATAGTATTTTAGGTCTTTCAAGCTTATTAAAAAACACAAAACTTGATAATACACAAAATGAATATATTGAGACAATAGATACTTCGGTAAATAACATTATTAGTACTATTAATGAAATTGTTGAAGTAACAAAAATGGATTCAGAATTGGAAAAATTCAATGAATTAAGTTTTGATTTAAATACTACAATAAAAGATGCTATGCTTTTGTTTCAAAAGCAAAATGATGCACCGGATATTAAATTTAACCTGGCCTATTCAAAGTTTATCCCCAAAAAAATAATTGGAAGCCCTGTTAAGGTTAAACAGATATTTTATAACATAATTGAAATTTGTCTTTTATCAGCCAATAAGAACAAATTAGTTTTTGATATATATGCAAATAATAAAAAGGAAACCAACATAGCAATAGAAGTTCTTTTTGAGATTCATACAAATTCTGTTGATATTCCTGAAGATATAGTGAACCAGCAATACGAATGCGATAAGTTATTTCAATATTTTAATGAAAGAAATATTTCAATTGATAAAAATAGCAGGCTACAACATAGCAATGAAACAATAAAAAAATTCAATTTGTCAATTTCACAAGAAATTGTTGAATTGTATGGAGGTAAAATTGGTGTCAGCAGAAAAGAAAGTGGGATTATTGTTTTCTGGTTTACAATGCTATTCTGGAAAACAAAAAAGGAAAATATCCTTGTTGAAAGTAAATCTGTTGATGAGAAGAAAGAAACTGTTAAATCTGGAGTTATTGTAAAAAAGAAGCTTGAAAATGCAAATGTTTTAATTGTTGAAGATAACCTTATAAATCAAAAGGTACTTTATTT
>DAOVJU010000138.1 GCA_030632095.1 Chlorobiota bacterium | reverse complement strand
AGTGTATTTTTAGTCTTCATTTTTGGGTGTAGTGTTTTTAATTATATTTGTATGTAACTATTTTAAATATAATACATTACACCCATTTTTGCAACATAATTATGAATTATTCGGGTTAAGGGATTCGATTCCTATTATCGAGCAAAAATTAGTACTTATAGGATAGGAATAGAACTTGTTGGAGATACGATTCGATTTATCACCGTTGCCCACCGTAAAGATATTTACAAAAAATTTCCATAGGCACTTAAATATCCTTCAACAAAACATTTCCTTCTGATCCAATTTGCTGCTTTCTAAGAGTTTCTAATTTGTTTCTCAGGTTTATTATTGCTTCATTATCTGGTAAGGAAAGCTTGTCGGTTCCTTTATCATCCAATGAATTTAATACATTGGCTATACTTAATTGAGCAATATCACTTGCCGGTTGATAGGCGTTTCCTTTTTGATCTTGAGTTGATGTGTCGTTTAAAATTCCCGCAGCTATTAATTCATTAATTGATCTTTTAACTAACCGGATTGGAATTTCCAGTCGTTGAGAGATTTCAGGCGCTGTTAAGGCTTTTTCTCCTTTTTCAAATGTTTTTACAGCAACATTAGTTACCATCAAAGCAATTAGCTTTTTATAAGAATTACTAATGTTATGCGACTCACTTTCAAACTCATAACTCTGAACATTTTGATCGGCAAATGAAATTTCAGCCCCTAAAAGAATTATCAGCCAGCTTATCTGCAGCCAGATTAAAAACAGCGGAAAAGCGGCAAAACTACCATACACCGCTCCATAACGTGAAACTCCAATTTGAAAATGAATATATCCCCACTGTGTAAACTGAAAAATAGAACCTGCAATAACTCCGGCAATTAAAGCTGACTTAAAATTAACTTTGGTATTTGGCATTACCATGTATAAAATTGTCAGTAATAACCACATAAAAATATAAGGCAAAAGTTGCATTGATCTTATAAATATTGGACTAATGTATCCTAAAAGATCAACTTCCCGGGTAATTGTTTCTATTTGAGTTGTGATAAAAACTGTAGCACTGCTTGATAATGGTATTAAAATAATTGCAATTAACATAATTGAAATATAATCGGTAAATTTTCTTATCCATACGCGTGCTTTTTGTACTTGCCATATAGCATTAAATGATTTTTCTATATTGCTTAAAACACTAATTACCGACCAGAATAAAATGATTGCACCAATCCCCACTATTACCCCACCTTTAATATTTGCTAAAAATGATTGTGCAAATTGCAATATCCATTCCATAACTTCTTGTTGACCGGCAAAGTATTCCATTAGTTGCTTTTCAAGGGTTTTTTCAAAACCAAATAGTTGGGCAAATCCAAATGCCATGGCAGCCAATGGCACAATTGACAATAAAGTAAACAATGTTAATGCAGAAGCCCGGATCTGAACCTGGTCTTCTTTAAAACCACGAATGGCAAGAAGAATTATTCTTAAAATTCTTAATGGCAAGGATTTTTTCCATGGTTGTTTTGAAAGTTGAATAATCCAAACTTCTTCTTTAATAAATTGAAGTATTTTTTTAAACATAACTGCTTGTTATTATTAATATGCTAGAAATCAAAAATACGGATTTTAGGTTAAAAATATTACAACCTGACAGGTGGAGTGTTAAGAATTAAACCCTGCAAGTGGTTTTTCACCCTGGCAGTGGTTATTAAATGAGGGTTTTAAAGAAAAATGGTACGTAAAAATTTTAAATAATATAAAATAATTAACACCCCTACTGACAGGTTTTTTTATTTAATAAGCTTTAAATTATTCTTCTTTTTATTCTTGCCAAAGCAGGTTTTCCGAGAGAAATCAAAATAACTCCAACAATGGATATTATACCACCTGCAATTTCATTGAACACCGGCATTAATCCGAAATAAATAATTGCTCCAACAACAACAAAAAGGCCTTTTGTGCTTTGAATAATTGAACTTCTTGAAGCTTCAATATAAATAAGCGAAGTGTACACTGCCATAGCAGTAAGGAAGGGGCCTAAAAGCGAACCAATGGCTATATTGAATAATGCATAATTCGGGATTAACAGGTTTTGTTTATTTACAATTAGATAAATTACAGCAAGTACAAATAAATATATCACCCTGTTCAGTGAAAACAACATCGGATCAATTTCCTTAATGTACTTTTTTGATACTATTGTTCCCATTGCAAAACAGAAAGAAGCAATAACAATTACACCGGAACCTTTCATGAACATTTCACTAAAATCTCCATTTCCTTTATAACTTATTAAAAAAGTACCTCCCAGGGTTAATATAATTCCAATAACCTCAATATAATTGTACCTTTCATTTAGAAAGGCTGTTCCAATAATTGTAATAAACAAAGGAACCATATTGGCCATGAATGATACATTGGCCGGATTCTCAACTATTTTAATTGCATTAAAAAAAGTAGATGTACCAACAACTTCAAATACACCAACAATTGCAATTACTAAATAAAGCCGTTTTGTAATTGTCCTGAAAATGTAAAACTTCTTTCTCCAGCAGATATAAAGTAAATTCCAAATTATGGCTAAGCCAAACCAATAAAATGCAAACTGCCCGAAATCAATTTCCCTCATTGCAGCTTTGCTGAATATGTATACATTTGCTAAAGCAAAGGTTGCAATGAAGGCGTAAATATATCCTTTAAGTTTTGGTTGGATACTCACCATAAAAAAATAAAATTTTCAATATCCAATATCTAAAATCCAATATCAAATATCATTTATCATTAGTCAGACATATTATCAAAATCATTTCTCATAGCAAGTATTTTTTCATCCAGCCATTTTTTGGTTGTATTTAGCAACCAATTTTCATCATTTGAATTTATAGAATCGCCTATTTCAACTTTTATATATGTTCTTCTTTTACCCATTGTTTTAAAATAATGATATAAAAGGACATCCCCTTTGGCCCAGACATCTTTCCTGTCTTTGAATTCAAAGGCAATTGGAACAATTCTTATATTATGATCAGCGGCTACTTTAAAAGCGCCATTTTTAAATGTGCCTGTTTCAGGTCCTATACAAATTGTTCCTTCCGGAAATATAATTACAGTTCTATTATCCAGTATTTTTCTTCTTATTTCTTTGAAGGTTGTCATTAAACTTCCCATTTTTGATCTGTTTACCAGAATAGCATCAATTGCTGTAAAACCCCAACCAATAACAGGCCAGTTTCTGATTTCTCTTTTTGCAATTATTGTTGCTGGTACAATACTAAAAATTAATGGAACATCAATCCATGAACGATGATTTGGCAAAATCAGGACGCCGTTTGGAATCGGTTGTTTATTTATAGATATTCTAAATCCAAGAATATAACAGACTAGTTTCGCCCATTGTTTTACAATTTTATGACGGATTTTAATGTTTATCCTGACTAAAAAAGCTAATAATAGAATAATCAGGTAAATTATTACCAAAGTCAGGCAAAGCATTAATCTTATGAATGCAAGTAAAAATCTAAACATTTAATGAAATAATGTTTGTATCAATATGCGAATTTAAACAAAATGTTAAAATAGCAATTTTATATTAAGCTTTTAGCTTTTAGACATTCTTGCATTGCTGTTTTTCCAGCTAATAATAGTTCTTCTGAGCGATAAAATTCAAACATACCACAGGCATATCTTGAAATGTTAACCAATACTTCAGGATTATACTTTTCAATTGAAACTTCTGTTAACCTGTTTTGCATCAAGTCAAAAGTGCTATTTAACAGAGTAAAATAACCGGGCTTTTTTGGTTTATCATTTTCTTCGGGAAAGAATTTTTGCCATGTTTTTCTTAAAACATCTAATTGTTTATAATGTGCAATTTTATTTTTTCTCTTTTTTCCTTTTTTAGTTGTAGGTTCTTTATAAGGAATCTCAGCATTCAGGTTAACAGCAACAATTAAGTCATTTTTATAATTAATTACTTTATCTATTGGAAGAGGATTAATAACACCCCCATCAATTAAAAAAGTTTTGTTGTATGAATATGGCTCAAAAACTGATGGTATGGAAGCCGATGCTCTTATTGCTTCAAATAAATTCCCTTTTGTAAATACCACTTCTTTTTGATTGTACAAATCGGCAGCAACGGCTATATAAGGAATGTTTAAATCTTCAATGTTAGGATCGCCTAAAAATTTCCTCATTTCATTCTTCACCTTTTCACCTTTGATAAAACCATGCGAACTAAAAGTAAAGTCCAATAGTTTAAAAACACCGTATTTATCAAGGTTTAGCACCCAGTCTTTATATTTCTTTAAATTACCCGATGCATAAATACCACCTATTGCAGCCCCAATTGAACTTCCTGCAACAACTTTAATTTTGAAACCATGTTTTTCAAGTTCCTCAATAGCTCCGATATGTGCAATCCCCCTTGCACCTCCACTTGAAAGAACCAGGGAAACAGTTTTTTTCATACGTGTCAGATAATATTAATTTAAATTTTTGTAACTACTCAGTGTCGTAATTATAAAGTGCCTAAAATACTTAAAATACTTAGAGTGCTAAAGTACTTGAAGTTATTTAGACTTCTTTATTAATTGAATAAATCAAAATATGAACTACTGTTTTTACCATTCTAAGTACTTTAAATACTCTAAGTATTTTAGGCACTTCATTAATAGCTATCTTTAAGCACTGATTGGTTACGAATTTTTAATATCCCGGCTTCTTCAACAATTTAAACATATTCTTCTTATAAGCCTCAACACCCGGTTGGTCAAATGGGTTTACTCCCAGTGTATAACCACTTATTGCACAGGCTTTTTCGAAGAAATATATCAATTGGCCAAGGTAAAACTCGTTTAATTCAGGAACTTCAATTTTTATATTTGGAACCCCGCCTTCAATATGTGCCATCATTGTTCCAAGCTCTGCCATTTTATTAACTTCATCAACTCGTTTGCCTGCCAAATAATTCAGGCCATCTAAATCATTTTTCTCTTCAGGTATCCTTAATTCATGTTTTACTTTGTTTACAGAAATAACCGTTTCAAAATTGTTTCGTAATCCTTCCTGGATGTATTGTCCCATCGAGTGAAGATCAGTTGTAAAGTTCACACTTACCGGAAAAATTCCTTTGTTTTCTTTTCCTTCGCTTTCTCCATAAAGTTGTTTCCACCATTCCGAGATATATTGTAAATACGGAATATAATTTACCAGTATTTCTGTTGTTTTGCCTGAGTTGTACAAAGCATTCCGGGCAGCAGCATAAATTGTGGCCGGATTTTCTTCAAACTCAATTTTATAACTGGTAAGGGTTTGCATGATCATGGCTCCTTCAATAAGCTTTTCAATATCGAATCCCGCAATGGCTATCGGGAGCAGTCCAACAGGAGTTAACACCGAATATCTGCCACCAACATCATCAGGTATAACATATGTTTCATAACCTTCCTCATCTGACATTTGTTTCAAAGCACCTTTTTGTTTATCAGTTATTGCAACAATCCTGGTCCTGGCTTCTTCCTTGCCTGCTTTTTGTTCCAAATGTTCCTTTAAAAACCTGAATGCCAATGCAGGTTCAGTGGTGGTTCCTGATTTAGAGATAACATTAATAGCATATTCTTTATCCTCCAAAAATTTGATTAATTCAAATAAATAGTCTTCACTTATATTCTGTCCGGCAAAAACTATCTTTGGATAACTGCTATTTTTTCGTAAGTGATCAAATGGATTTGAAAGAGCTTCTAAAACAGCCCTTGCTCCTAAATATGATCCTCCAATACCAATTACAACTAATATATCAGCCCTTTCCTTAATTCTTTCTGCGGTGGCTTTAATTGATTCTATTTCACTTTTATCAATAGAAGAAGGTAAATTTAACCAGCCTAAAAACTCATTTCCTTTACCTGTTTTTTCATACAAGGTTTTTATATGTTCCTGAATAGCTCCTTTTAAAGCATATATTTTTTCTTCAGGAATAAAATCAAATACTTTTTCAATATTAATTTCAATATTTTTCATAATAATATGTAATATCTAAAATCTAAATTATGTAAACCTCTAAGCTCTTATATTACCTTAAATTTTCTGTTAATAAGCGTATTTCCATTCCGGGTGATATTTTCTCATACAGAATATTATACACCGCTTCAGTAATAGGCATTTCAATATTATACTCATCTTTAATTTCTTTAATACAATTCGCGGCATAATAACCTTCAGCAATCATGTTCATTTCAAGTTGTGCCCATTTTACAGAATATCCTTTCCCAACCATTGTTCCAAAGGTTCGGTTCCTGCTAAACTGTGAATAAGCAGTAACCAATAAATCGCCTAAATATGCTGAACTTTTTATATCCCTTGTAATTGGATGAACCTGATCTACAAAGCGTTTAATTTCCTGGATTGCATTTGAAACCAATACAGCCTGGAAATTATCACCATATCCTAAACCATGACAAATACCGGCAGCAACAGCAACAACATTTTTAAGAACAGCTGCATATTCAGTTCCAAAAATATCATCGGAAACAGATGTTTTTATATACCTGCATTCAAACATTAATGCAATCATTCTTGCCTTCTTCACATCTTGAGAGGCAATAGTTAGATATGATAATCGTTCAAGCGCAACTTCTTCAGCATGACATGGACCGGAAATAACACCAATATTTTCGTATGGAATATCATATTTCTGATGAAAAAATTCACCAATGATAAGATTGTCTTCCGGAATGATACCTTTAATTGCTGATATAATGAATTTATCATCTAATGAAACATTTAAATCATCTAACGAAGATTTTAAAAAAGCCGATGGAATTGCAAATATTACAATTTCAGCATCCTTTATTGCTTCATTTAAATTATTGAAGAATTTAATTTTTGATGCATCTAAATCAGCTGAAGAAATATAACGCGGATTATGGTTATGCTTTTTAATGTATTCAATAGATTCTGTATTACGCATATACCATGATAACTCATCCACATTGTTCTGCAACATTTTAACTATGGCAGTTGCCCAGCTTCCGCCACCTATAATTGCTATACTCTTTTTTTCTTCCATCATTCAAATTAATTTTTTTATATGGTTTACATGCCATTTTTAGGTCGGCAAATTAACTGAAACTATGCTATTGTCAAAATATAATTTGATTTGTTTTTGTTGCATACATATCTTATAATTTAACTGGAAAATGATTATTCATTCAGAATATGCATGAATTATGAAATATTCTGTACTATCCCAAAGCATTTTCCAATTAAGTTCTGGTTGAAGATGCTTATGTTTATTTTCTTTCGTACATTTATTCTAATTCAAAACACTAATCTGTCGGGTGTACGAATAAACCTTTTCAGAATATCATGTTATGAAGAGTCTTTTTATTGTTCGTCATGCAAAATCAAGTTGGAAAAACCTGGAAATTTCTGATCTTGATCGTCCGTTAAATGCAAGAGGATATCGAAATGCATATGAAATGGCAAAGCGGCTAAAAGACAAACAAATAAAGCCTGACCTGGTTTATACAAGTCCTGCAATCAGGGCACTTCATACTGCCGTGATTTTTATAAGATATCTAAATTTTGATTTTAATATTCTGCACTTGAAAGATGAGATTTATGAAGCCTGTAGTTCTGAAATAATTGATTTAATAGCTAAAACAGATACTTCAATAAATAAGCTAATGATTTTTGGACATAACCCGGACTTTACTGATCTGGCAAACGATTTAGCCGGTGAAAACATTTATAATATCCCGACTTGTGGCATTGTTGCAATTGATTTTGATTTTGAAACATGGTCCTCAATACTGGATACAAAAGGTAAAATGCAATATTATGATTTCCCCAAAAAAAAGTGATTGAACATGGAATGCATGTCAATGTCAATTAATTTTGACTATAAATACTTAAAAGTATTATCCGTTTTTTGAGACTCTATTTTGGTAGAAAAAGGGTCAAACTATTATAAAATAAGACATATGTATGTTATTTTTCTTTTTTTTGCTTTGGCAATTTTATTTTTTCGTATAGCGAACACCACCATAAGAAACCCACACCAGCAAAAAAGAAACCTAGACCAGCTAGAAAGACACCTAAATTAACTAAACTTTCCATGTCTTTACCTCCCAAATTAATTTATTAGAAAAAATATAATTCT
>DAOVJU010000027.1 GCA_030632095.1 Chlorobiota bacterium | reverse complement strand
GTTCGATATAAAATTAAATTTACAGAAACCAAAGAGAGGGTGAGATTTTGAGAATAAAACTTGAAAGAATAACGAGTTATTTTAAAACATTTTATTCTAAGAAGGTTGCCCTCTATTTGGTTTCCCTTTGGGCATTTCGAGATTTTCCATATGCTTCCCCATATTTTCTTGAATTAACCCGTTAGTTCTGCAAAAATCTGTGTTGCCTCTGAAAAACCTCGAAAAGCTGTATAATAATTTTATATCGAACTCAGGTTAAAAGAAAAGCAATTGATCTATGCAAAATAAATTAGGAGATATAAAAAATGATATTCCTATACTAAAACTTAAAATTCAGAAGATTCTACGAGAATTCGAAAAATAAATTGTAATCAATATAAATATGAAAATAAAAAAGCAACCTTGTCCTCTTTTAAGTGATACCGGTAACAAGGATGAAGGGGTATTAACGGATTAAAATAAAATATTTACAGTTTTAAAAAAACTTCTTCAGGATATCTCCCACCTTTTTTACAAAAATGATTTTAATTTTATAATTACTGAAATTTAATCCTTTCTTATTATACTCAGAAATAACAATGTGGCTAAATCCCAGTTTTTCAGCTTCTTTTATACGTTGCTCAATCCTGTTTACCGGCCTGATTTCTCCTGAAAGACCAACTTCGCCTGAAAAACAAATGTTTTTTTCAATAGAAACATCCTGGTTAGAAGATAGTATTGCACAAATTACTGCTAAATCAATAGATGGATCATTAACTTTTATTCCTCCCGCGATATTCAGAAATACATCTTTGGATGAAAGCCTGAATCCAGCCCTTTTTTCCAAAACTGCCAATAACATATTCAATCTTCGTAAGTCAAATCCGGTTGAAGAACGTTGCGGCATTCCATATGCAGCTGTACTTACCAGGGCCTGTATCTCAATTAAAAAAGGCCGCATACCTTCAATAGCGGCAGAAATTGCAACTCCACTCATTTGTTCATCATAGTTCGATAATAAAAGTTCCGAAGGATTATTTACTTCCCTGAGGCCGGTATTTCGCATTTCATAAATTCCCAACTCAGATGTTGAACCATAGCGGTTTTTCACCGTCCGTAAAATACGATACATATGTTGTTGATCGCCTTCAAATTGTAATACCGTATCAACAACATGCTCCAGGACTTTTGGCCCGGCTATAGCTCCTTCTTTTGTAATATGCCCAATCAATACAACAGGTATCGCTTTAGTTTTAGCAAACTGCATGATTTGATTTGTACACTCACGAATTTGCGAAATGTTTCCAGCTGAAGAGTCAATTCTTTCAGTATATAAAGATTGAATTGAATCAATAATTATTAAATCAGGCTTTTCGTTTCCAAGATGAATGAAAATATTTTCCAATAATGTCTCGCTCAATATCTTACAATTCCCGGATTCAGGATTGAGCCGGTTCGCCCTCATTTTTATTTGTTGTAAGCTTTCCTCTCCTGTTATATAAAGCACATTTGTACCATCAAGATTTAAAGCCACTTGCAATAATAAGGTTGATTTGCCAATGCCTGGTTCTCCACCAACTAACACCAACGATCCGGGAACCAATCCTCCACCTAATACCCTGTCAAATTCTTTATTTTTTGTTACCAGTCTTTTTTCATCAATTAAACTGATATCAGACAATTTTTTGGGAATAGATTTTTCAATTGTAAAAAGGGCTTTTGCTGCTCGCAAATCTTCCTTTTGTTCTATTTCTTCAAGATAAGTATTCCATTCATTGCAAGCCGGACATTTTCCTATCCACTTTGATGATTTTGAACCACAACTCTGACAGACAAAAATTGATTTGGATTTAGCCACTAATTAAAATTTTATTGGCTTCGAATAAATTCATAATATAGAAATGCTGCATCAGTAGAACCATCGCCATTTGATATACGCTGCAATTTTAAGACATCAGATTTTAATTGGTCAATCTTATATCTACCATCTTTACAATTAGAGTAATCATTTTCGTCAGGGTTATAAAGTCCTTCAATATCAACAAAATACTCAATCACATTTGATGAGACAACATAATCTGCCGAGTCGGTTATGACATTATTTATTTCTATATATAACACACCTCCATCAAAAAATGACCATTTTGTGGTATCAGAGAGAGTAGTTAATGGCACCATTTCCCAAACCCCAATAATATTTCTCTCTTTTGAATCCGCACAACCAGCAACAAAAGCAAAAACTAAAGCTAATGGTATTATGTAAGTTATTATTGACCTACCTATTTTCATGATCAAATATTTTATCTGTGCTTTAAAAAACAGGATATCTTATTTAATATTCGCAAATCTAATAAAAATGAAGAACTTATGGAAAATCTTTTTTTAAAGTATCATATATTATTGATAAACACCTTTTTTAAGGATGTTTGTAGTTGAAAATCCATCAACAAAGGGTATTGTTTTTACTATTCCTCCATTTGAAGTAACAATATCATAGCCTACAATATCCTTAATATTATAATCTCCTCCTTTTACCAGGATATCAGGCACAATAAGTTGAATTAAATTATATGGTGTTTCTTCTGAAAAAGAAACAACTAAATCTACAAAAGAAAAAGATGCAAGAATCAATGCTCTTGAATATTCATCTTGTAATGGTCTGTTTTCCCCTTTTAAATGCTTTACGGATTCATCAGTATTTAATCCAATAATCAGAACATCACCTAAATCTCTGGTTTTGGACAAATAATCTATATGTCCTCTGTGAATTATATCAAAACATCCATTAGTAAAAACTACTTTCTTATCATGAAATTTCCAATAACTTAATATCATTGAAATTTCTTCTCTGTTTTTTATTTTATTTTTAATAATCGAAAGTTTATCCTTTTCCATTTTATTTTATGACCTTTCTTCTTTTTGCAAAAAATAATGCAATTAATGAAAATATTCCTAAAATAATTACCAGTAGCAACTGCGATTCGTGAACTATAGTAGCATATGCTATACCAATTCCACTTTCTTTTGTTATCCCGTATATTGTTAATCCAAGAGATGTAAAATAGTGGTATGATCCTATTCCTCCCGGTGCCGGTAATGACATACCAATTCCACCAACAATAGTTATAAACAGTCCATCAATTGGTTTTAAAACAGAAGTTTCTTCGAGGCTGTAAAACACAAAATAGGTCATGAAAAAATACATCACCCATATAATAATAGTGTAATAAACATAGTATCTGCGCTTCTTCATATTAATTATAGTCTTTATTCCAGATACTACACCGTAGATGTTTAATTTTACTATTCTTATAAATCTTGTTTTATTGATTTTTTGCCGGAAACCAAACAGAAATAAGATAATGAGGATTAACAAGAAATATGTCAATACAGAATACCAGGTGAAGGTAAATAAGGTTTGAAATTTATGATAAAACGGAATGAAAATATTTTCTTTTAAAAAAGCGCCAAAAAAATCCATTTTAATGACAAATACAAAAATCAATAAACCCAGTAATACAATCATATCTGAAGCACGCTCAATCAATACCGTTCCAAATAACCTGTTAACAGGTACCTTTTCAGATTTATTCAATGTTCCACACCTTACAATTTCACCAAGACGGGGGAAGGCAATATTTGCAAAATAACCAATCATTAAAGCATAAAAAGTTTTTATTACTTTTGGTTTATAACCCAATGGTTCAATCAGCAAATTCCATCGCAATGCTCTACTTATGTATGATATAATAGCTGCCAGAATTGATAGAAATACCCAGAAATAATCTGCTCTAATGAAGGCTTCCTTAAGTTTATCAACTTCTATCCCTTTAAATGCATAATATAGCAACGCTAGTGCTATTGCAAGAAAAAATAAATAATTAAATGTCTTTAACAGAACTTTTTTCAAGTATATTAAATTAATCGATTAGTACTTGTATCTGGAAAAATCAGCCGTGGTTTAAACTTTTTTGCTTCATTATAATCGATGCTCGCGTATGAGATAATAATGATCACATCACCAATTGCGGCTTTGCGTGAAGCAGGACCATTTAAACATATATCACCAGAGCCCCATTCACCTTTTATAACGTATGTGTCAAGCCGTTCTCCATTATTTAGATTTACAACTTGTACTTTTTCGTTTTCAATAATATCAGCAGCATCCATCAAATTCTCATCAATGCTTATGCTTCCAACATAATTAAGGTTTGCTTGCGTAACTGTAACCATATGAATTTTCGACTTAACCACTTCAATATTCATATCATTTCCTTTTTTAATTTAATACAGGGGCAAAATTAATAATTTTAAACAGATTAAATTATCTATTCTTTTAATAATCAGCTAAAATGCAATATTATCTATTAACCTAATATTTCCCGCCTTAACTGCAATACAACCGATAATATTTTCCCGATCATACCATGCTTCAACTTTCTTTAATTCTGTATCATCAACAATTTCAAAATATTCAACGGATAAATGCGGGATTTTGTTTAATATATCTATAACCCATTTTTTGGTTTCAGCAACCGATTTAATATTACAAAAATCCCGAGCCTGTAACAAAATTTTAGAAATAAATGCTGCACTTCTTCTCTCTTCTTCCGATAACAGGACATTTCGTGAACTCATGGCCAAACCATCCTCTTCCCTTATGATTGGGCATGCAATAATATTTATAGAAAAATCAAGCATTTCAGTCACCTTTTTAACAATCGCAAGCTGTTGAAAATCTTTTAACCCAAAATAAGCATTATTAGGTTTAATTATTCTGAACAAACAACTTACAACCTGTGCCACACCATTAAAATGTCCTGGCCTGAATTTACCTTCCATAACCTCTTCCAAATAACCAAATGCAAAATATTCTTCATCTTCATCAGGATAAATTTCATTTTCTGAGGGCGTGAAAACAATATCACATCCTGTGTTCTTTAATAATTCAATATCTTTTTCCGTGTTTCTGGGATACTTCTTTAAGTCTTCAGAATCGTTAAATTGTTTAGGATTAACAAAAATACTAACAATTGTAATATCGTTTCCCTCAACTGAATTTCGTACTAAAGATAAATGCCCTTCATGTAAAGCGCCCATGGTTGGGACAAATCCAATTGAATAGCCCGTTTTCAAGATAAGCTTATTTTTCAAATCCTTTACATTATCAAATACTTTCACATCAAATAGGGTTTTTTATAAACTATATTGCAAATTAAACAATTTAAAATAGTTTTAAAAAACTTAACCGTATTAATGAAAAAAGGAGATTTATATCATGAAAATGAAAGCTTTTATTTTTTTATATTTGCACAAATTTGAATAAAAACAAGGAATTATGTACGGAAAAAGTTTTAAAGATTTTTTGACAAGTGAATTAGATTCTATTAAAGAAGAAGGATTATATAAGAATGAACGTATTCTTACAACGCCCCAAGGTGTTGAAATTGAAACGGTTAAAGGATTAAAAGTATTAAACTTTTGCGCCAATAACTATTTGGGTTTATGCTCTGACTCAAGAGTAATGGCAGCAGCAAATTATACTTTTTTTCGTTATGGTTTTGGTATGGCTTCTGTTCGTTTTATTTGTGGAACACAACAAATTCACAAAGATTTAGAGAATAAATTAAGTGAGTTTCTTGGAATGGAAGATACAATACTTTATTCATCTGCTTTTGATGCTAATGGTGGTATTTTTGAACCTTTATTAGGAAAAGATTCAGCCATTATTTCTGACGAGCTAAACCATGCGTCAATAATTGATGGTGTTAGACTATGTAAAGCACAACGATACAGATACAAGAATGCCAATATGGCTGATCTTGAAGAACAATTGAAATTGGCCCAGATACAGAAATTCAGGGTTATTGTGACCGATGGTGTTTTTTCAATGGATGGCATTATAGCTCCAATACGTGATATTTGTGACCTTGCTGAAAAGTATAATGCATTAGTAATGGTTGATGATTCGCATGCTACCGGTTTTGTTGGTCCAACAGGAAAAGGTAGTGCAGAACATTGTGGTGCAACTGACCGGGTTGATATTATTACAACTACCTTTGGAAAAGCTTTAGGCGGGGCATCTGGCGGGTGTATTTCAGGAAGAAAGGAAATTATTGAATTAATGCGGCAAAGATCCCGCCCATATCTATTCTCGAATTCACTGGTACCTGCTATAGCCGGAGCAACATATGAAGTCTTGAATATTTTAACTGAATCAACTAAACTAAGGGATAAATTAGAAAAAAACACACAACATTTCCGTCAGGGTATGATTGATGCTGGTTTTACCATTGTACACGGAACCCACCCGATAATTCCAATTATGTTCGGCCATCTTCCTAACGATGCAAAATTATCGCAAGATTTTGCTAACGAGCTACTTGAAGAAGGAATATATGTTATAGGATTTTATTTTCCGGTAGTTCCAAAAGGAAAATCAAGGATCAGGGTACAGATTAGTGCAGCTCATACAAAAGAGCATATTGATTTTGCCATAGAAAAATTCAAAAAAGTTGGTAAAAAATTAGGGGTGATTTAAATAACAGTTATTAAATAAATATAAATATTACTATAATTACATTTTCTTTTTTTAACCTGTAATCTATAAAACTATTGAATATGTCAAACATTGGATCTTACGAAGAAAGAAATAAGAACTTCGACTGGTCAATTGCAGAGAAAGAATTAAATTACAAAAACGGGGATGTTATTAATATTGGCTGGTATTGTTCCGACAGAATCTGCGAAATGGGAAAAGCAAACAAATTAGCCCTTGTCTGGGAAGGCCTGGGAGGAATTGAAAAAAAATACACCTTCAATGATATACGCCTGAAAAGTAACACCATTGCAGCTTTTTTGAAAAATTTAGGAATTAAAAATGAAGAACGTGTTTGTTTGTTCATGGATAAAATGCCTGAACTTTATATCGGTTTTCTTGGAATTCTTAAAATGGGAGCTATTGCTCAGCCGCTTTTTTCTGCTTTTGGTGATGAATCTTTACATGTAAGGCTAGATAATGCCCAAACAACTGCAATAATCACGCAACGAAAACATGTTTCAAAAGTCAGAAAGATAGTTGACAGAATGCCATATTTAAAGCATATTGTTATTGTTGATTACGATGGTAAAAAGCCATTAAGGGAAAGGGAAATTTCTTTTTCAATGGATGAAGCTAAACAAGTTGAAAATTTTGACATTTTCCCAACAAAAGCAGAATCTCCTTCTGTTTTACATTATACATCAGGAACCACCGGACAACCAAAAGGCGTAAAGCATGTACATTATTCATTAATTTCTCAGTATTTAACAACAAAATGGGTATTAGACCTCCAGGAAGATGACATTTACTGGTGTACAGCTGACCCAGGCTGGGTTACGGGAACATCATACGGAATTATTGGTCCCTGGAGCCTGGGAATAACTCAATGTGTACTTGATACAGGTTTTTCTGCTGAATCATGGTATAAATTCATTGAGAAAAGAAAAATAACAATGTGGTATTCAGCACCAACAGCTATTCGATCATTAATGAAAGCTGGTAACGAAATTATTAAACAACATGACCTTTCATCCTTAAGGCATCTTGCCAGTGTTGGGGAACCGTTAAATGCCGAAGCCGTTATATGGTCAGAAAAAGTTTTTGGGAAAGCTTTTCTTGATACTTACTGGCAAACAGAAACAGGCTCTATAATGTTGACTAATTTTCCGGGAATGAAAATAAAACCAGGTTCCATGGCTAAGCCATTTCCCGGGATAACTGCCACAATTCTTGATCCTGACACATATAAAGAAATTATGGAGCCAAACAAACCGGGGTTAATTGGATTCAGACCTGATTGGCCGGCTATGATGCGAACATACTGGAGAAATGAAGAAACATATAATAAAAAATTTGTAAACGGATGGTATATCCCTGGTGACCGTTCCACTATTGATGCTGACGGATATTTCTGGTTTGTTGGCCGTGATGATGATGTAATAAATACCGGTGGACATTTGGTTAGTCCATTTGAAGTTGAGTCAGCTTTGTTAGAACATGAGTCTGTTGCTGAATCAGCCGTTGTTGCAAAACCCGATGAAGTAAACATGGAAGTTGTAAAAGCTTTCGTAACGCTTAAACCGGGCTATGAAGCCAGCGATGATCTGGAATTGCAAATCATGAATTTCATCCGAAAGAAACTATCTCCTTTAGCAATGCCCCAGGAAATAGAATATATGAAAACACTTCCAAAAACAAGAAGCGGTAAAATAATGAGGCGTGTGCTTCATGCTAAAGAATGGGGTGAAGAAATTGGTGATACTTCAACACTGGAAGATGATGAATAAAAACTAAAAAGTATTTTAAGTACTTAGAGTGACTAAAATTAATAAATTCTAAAGACTTTAGGCACTTTAAGTACTTAAACAAAAAATTAATTAATTTTAAAACACGTAAATAACATTTAACTAATAACCTTAAAAATACAATTATGGAAGACATGAAGGATATTATTCTCGAGTATGTTATTGAAGAATATGCTGACGAGGAAGATGATGATATAACTTATGACACACCTTTAATTTCCGGTGGTTTAGTAGATTCTTTTTCAATGGTATCTTTAAAAAGATTTATTGAGAATAAATACAAAATATCAATACCGAATGATAAAGCTACACCTGATGCATTTGATACGGTAAATAAAATAGAAATGTTAATTAAAGAATTTCTAAAATAGTACAAAAGGCCATTAGAATTCACGGCCTTTTTTTGTTTTATTTTAAAAAACTCAGATAATGGCTTATTCAGAAAAAATAAAAGAAATATATCAAAATCAATTAAAAGATATTGAGTCAGCAGGACTTTTTAAAAAGGAACGATTTATTCACTCAACACAAGCTGCTGATATTGAAGTAGAATTTCCAACCGGTTCTTCGCCAAAGAAAGTTATAAACATTTGTGCAAACAATTATCTCGGATTATCAAGTCATCCTGAAGTAGTGAAAGCCGCACATGAAGGCTTAGACACAAGAGGTTACGGCATGTCATCTGTGCGTTTTATTTGCGGAACTCAGGATATTCATATAGAATTAGAGAAAAAAGTAACAGAGTTTTTAGGCACGGAAGACACTATTTTATTTCCTTCCTGCATGGATGCAAATGCCGGTGTATTTGAAGCATTATTGACCAGTGAGGATGTAATGATCTCTGACAGACTGGTTCACGCCTCAATTATTGACGGAATGCGATTGTGTGCAGCACAGCATGATACTTTTAAGCACTCGAACATGAAGCACCTGGAAAGCAAGCTTCAGCTTCATGCTGATAAAAGACTAAAAGTGGTAATAAATGATGGTGTTTATTCCATGGATGGAGATACTGCAAAATTGGATGAAATTTCTGCCCTTTGCGAAAAATATGATGCCCTGTTATTTGTTGATGATTCTCATTCATCTGGTTTTATTGGAAAAACAGGTAGAGGGACACATGAAAAATGTGGAGTAATGGGCAAAATTGATATTATCACAACAACTTTTGGAAAAGCACTGGGTGGTGCATCAGGAGGTTGTGTTTCAGGGCGTAAAGAAATTGTAGAACTGTGCCGTCAGAAAGCCAGACCATATTTATTTTCAAATACCATTGCCCCTGTAGTTGTAAGTGGTGTTTTAAGAGTTCTGGATATTTTATCACAAAGCACCGAAAGAAGAGATAAACTGGAAAGCAATGCTGCTTACTGGAGAAAAGGTTTAACTGAAGCAGGTTTTGTGTTAAAAGATGGAGACACACCAATTGTTCCGGTAATGTTATTTAATGCCAAATTATCACAGGATTTCTCAAGTGATTTGTTTGACGAAGGAATTTATGCAATTGGATTCTTTTTCCCGGTTGTGCCAAACGGCCAGGCAAGGATCAGGACCCAGATATCAGCCGGCCATGAAATACATCATTTGAATAAAGCACTTGAGGCTTTTATTAAAGTTGGTAAAAAATATAATATCCTTGGTAAAACAAAACAAGAAATCATTGAAATGTACGGACAATAATATTTATATGCAACACAAAAGCCACGAATGCACGAATCCTTATTATTAGTGCATTCGTGGCTTAATAAAAACAAAAATAATGACCAATATCTTATACAAAGAAGAAAGCTATAAAATAATTGGAAGATGTTTTGAGGTGCATAATAATTTGGGTGCAGGTTTCCTGGAGATTGTTTATAAAGATGCCCTGGAATTCGAATTTAAAAAATCAAACATTCCTTATGAAAGAGAAAAGGAATATATAGTTAATTACAAAGGAATAATTTTACCTCATAAATTTTATGCAGATTTTGTAGTTTACGATAAAATAATTTTGGAAGTAAAAGCTGTTTCAGGAATTGCAGACGAATTTATTGCACAGGCAATAAACTATTTAAAAGTGTCAGAAAATAAACTTGCTTTAATTGTAAATTTTGGTGAATTAAAATTATATAATAAAAGGATTGTATTATAGGTCACAAATACACGAATAAATAGTATTCGTGCATTCATGGCTAATAAACAACAAAACTATTTAGATGTAATTATGAAAAAAATCTATTTGCTTCTTTTAGCACTAAGTTTATCATTATATGGTGTTTCACAGTTAATTGAAAAAACATTTTACTTCGAAAATCCTAAAATTGAAGAAATCGGAGAATACCAGTTAATCCGGTTTGAAAACACGCAACAGCTTGCAAAACCAGGAAATCCTTTAATTCCATATATGGATGTAAGGCTTTTACTTCCTCCTGGAAAATCTGCCCGGCAAATAGAAGTAATTGGAAAAAATGCAATTAAAATTCCCGAAAAATTAAATTTGTATCCAAAACAATATGCTCGTCCGGTTTCTGAAGGTAAAAGTGGAAATTTCATTAAAAATGTCAATGTTTATTCATCAAATAAGAATTATCCGGAGAAACTTGCCGGTAACCTTTCCACACATTATTTAAACGGACATTCATTTGCGTTATCTTCTTTTACACCAATAAAATATAATCCTGCAAATGGCAAAGCTTCATTTTATAAAGAAATTACTGTCAGGATATATTTGAAGGATGATAAAAAGGCTGAAAAAGCATTACACTTCTTGAATTCATCAGGCACAATACGCGAAAATGTTAGAAATTTTAGTCAAAATCCTAATACACTGAATCTTTATCCAAAAAGTAAAACAAGCAACAACTACCATATTTTACTGATCACTTCAGAAGAATATGCAAATTCATTTTCCAGCCTTAACGAATTAAACCAAACGAAAGGCATGATAACCAGTATAATAACTATTGAGGCCATTGAAGATGAATATATAGGAATTGATGTACCTGAAAAAATACGAAACTGCATTATTAATGAATATCAAAACCATGGTATTGAGCATGTTATCCTGGGTGGTGATGTTGAAATTGTTCCATACAGGGGATTTTTCTGCTCTGTTCAATCTTCCTCGGTTTATGAAGATGACAATATCCCTTCAGACCTTTATTATTCGGCTTTAGACGGAACATGGAATGATGACAATGACAACTTATGGGGTGAAATTGGAGAAGATGATTTATTACCTGATATTTCTGTTGCGCGGATTCCATTCAGCAATACAGGCGATTTAAATAATTTATTAACTAAATCCATTTCTTATCAAACTAATCCGGTTACCGGTGAATTGGATAAAAGCATATTGGCCGGTGAACATTTGTGGAATGATCCTTTAACATGGGGTGGCGATTACCTGGATCTTTTAATTGGTCATCATGAAGACAATGATTATACTACCGACGGAATTCCCATTGATGCAGGATATTATAAATTATATGATCGTGATCTTGGAAGCTGGTCAGCATCTACATTAATTTCAAAAATCAATGAAGGATATCCATTCATTCACCATGTTGGTCATGCGAATGACACATATAACATGCGATTATACATATCAGATATTAACAACAGCACTTTCAGTTCGCTTGATGGAACTATTCATAATTACACCCTTGTATACAGCCATGGATGTATTTCAGGATCATTTGATTATAATGATTGCATTGGAGAAAAAATGGTAAATATTGAGAAATTTGCAGTTTCATTTATTGGCAATTCACGTTATGGCTGGTTTAACGAAGGACAAACCGAAGGCCCTTCGCAACATTTGCACCGGGAATTTATAGATGCTTTATACGATCAAAAAGAATCTCAAATTGGAACCACGCAGCTTTTGTCAAAGCTCAATACTGCTCCCTGGGTAAATGCTGACGACCAGCATGAAGAAGGGGCCTTGCGCTGGTGTTTTTACGACTGTAATGTTTTGGGTGATCCAACCATGAATATATGGACTGACGAAGCTCTTGATTTAACAGTTAATTACGACAACACTTTAGAAATTGGAACTGAATCAATAAATATCGGGATTACTACTGGTTCTGAACCCATGGAAAATATAAACTGTACTTTTATTAAGGACTCAATTGTATATGGAATAGCGCACACCGATGCTTCAGGAATGGCAACATTAACGGTTGATCAAAGCCTATCCACACTTGGAGAAGCAGAATTATTCATTAGTGGTTATAATTGTATTCCAACAAGTTACCCGGTTAACATTATTGCTACCGATGAACCTTATATAATTCTCGAAAGCTATGATATTTTTGATTGGGGAAATAATTTACCCGATTATGGTGAAACTGTAGAATTAAATTTTGTACTGAAGAATATCGGATTAGATACAGCTCAGAATATAACAGTATCACTTTCATCTGAAGATGAATTTGTACTCTTTACAGATAATGTACAAGAAATTCTTTATATTATCCCTGACGGATCATATGGAATTACAACTGCTTTTGGATTATTATTCTCAGATAGTGTTCCCGATCAGCATACTTCTCAGATTGATTTGAATATTACTGCTGAAGATACATTCGAATGGATTGCACCTATGTATTTTACAATAAATGCACCGGAACTTACAATCGGAAATATTTATATTGATGATTCGGAAGGAAATGATAATGGAATAATTGATGCCGGTGAAAATCTTGAAATGTCTTTTGTAATTAATAATATTGGGCACGCTGTTTCACCAATTATAGAAGCAAATTTAACGGGGTCAAATAATATTGAAATTTCTGAGCCAAATTTAGAACTTGACTCTTGTCTGGCAGGAAACGCAGTAATTGCCACGTACAATGTTACAATTGATGAAGATGCTAATTTGGGTTCAATTATCAACTTACAACTTCTGGTGTCAGCAGGTGATTATGCAGCAGAAAAAAGCTTCGTGCAAACTGTAGGGATTCTGATGGAAGGATTTGAATCTGGTGATCTGACGGGTTTTGACTGGATAAATGAAGGAGATGCCGGGTGGTTTGTTAGCAATGAACACTATGAAGGTAATTATGCATTAAAATCAGGCGATATTAATGACGAACAGCTTTCTTCAATTTCTCTGGC
>DAOVJU010000342.1 GCA_030632095.1 Chlorobiota bacterium | reverse complement strand
AATAATTTAATTGTTTTGAAAGTTGTCATGAATACATTGTTAAATTCTTTTTTACCAATAAAATAACTGACCAGGGTATTTGTTGCTGAAGAAAATCCCCATATTGGAATCATAAGAACAACATAAACACTTCTGATAATATTAGAAATTGCAAGTTGGGTTTCACCAAGATGTTCAACAAATACAAAAAACAGGAACCATCCACTTAATGATATAAAGTTTTGCATCATCACAGGAAATGAAACATTAATAATATTGATGAACAATTTGATATTGAATTTGGTAAATGAAAATATTTGAAATTTTCTAAACGGAATTTTTTGCAATGTATATAGTATAAAGAATAATGTGGCCGATATTTCAGCAATTACTGATGCTAAAGCAGCACCGGCAATGCCCATTTCATTGAATCCGAGTTTTCCGAAAATTAAAATATAATCAAAAAAGATATTGAAACATGCCATTACCAGAGTTGTGATACTTATAACTTTTGTTTTTGCAATACCAATGTAAAATGCCCTGAAACCAAAGTTTATTAGTGCAAAGAAAATCCCAAATGCCCTGTAATTTAAATATTGGATACTTGCCTGAACAATATTTTCTGATTTTATTATATTTTTAACCAGTTCAGGTGATAAGAATTTAATAAATATAAATAATAGGATAGCCAACAGAACTAAAAAATAAATAGTATGCTCAAATATAATTCCTATTTTATTTAGTTGATTTTCACCATATCTTCGTGCAATTATTATTTGTGTTCCTATTCCAAAACCCCATCCCAGCATAGCAAGCGCTAAATAAAATATACCTCCTATAGCAGCAGCACCCAATTCTATTTCACCAACCCTGCCAAGAAATGCAGTATCAGTAACATTAATTATGTTTTGGGCAATGCTTCCCAGAATTATAGGGAACGCAATATTCCAGATTTTTTTATATGATACTTCTGAGATCATTTAATTTTAAAAGCCATAAATATAGCTTAAAAAGCAAGTAGAAGTATTTATAAGTTTTAGTAAATGGAAGAAATATTAAAGAATTATTGAAAAAGAAATAGCTAAATAAATTTTCGCAGTTTCATTAGTTCGAGAATTGTAAATACTATTTCATCTTCTGACATTGTCATGCTATTTAATACAATGTCGAAAATAGTATTATCCGTTTTGCTGCCATAAAAATAGTCTCTTATTACTTTTCTTTTGTGATCAAAGTCTTTGGCAATTTTTTCAACATCTTTTACAGGCATATTGCGTTTTTTACTTACTTCTGCTATTCTCCATTTAAAAGGGGCCCATAAATAAATATGTAATGATCGTTTAATTTCACGAGTAATTGAAACACCACCTCTGCCAACAATAATTACATGTCCCTCATCAGCAAAAGAAGCAATAACATTCATCAGTGTTTTTCTTACTGTTTTGTCATTCGTATAATGCTGTCCGAAAGAAGTTATAATGTCTCCAAAAAAACCCTTTTTTTCAGAACTGGATAAATGCTCTATTTTATAAGCAGGTATATCAAGTTCTTTAGCCGATAATTCAAGAATTTCTTTATTGATCCATTGCCAGATATAATCTTTAACAGCTGCAGAAATATCTGTTTCAATTTCTTCAATCAACCTGCGGGCTATTATATTTCCTTCACAACCATATTCGCGCGAAATGGTAACAACAGGACCTTTCTCATCATGCTTTTTTGTTGATTTACTGTATCTTTCGGTCATGTAATTCAATAGATTCTTTTTCATTTTGTTACCTCCGTTCTTATAAAAGGATATTGTATACAAGTTACTTATTTTTTGGCAGAAAAAAAAGACGGTTAATGAGAATTCAGCTAATGAATGTCCGTCAGTTGACGGATTGCTAAATTGTTATATTTTTCACTTCGTTCAAGAGATTGCTTCGCTAAGTTGTTAAATTGCTATTACGCTATGAATAAACAGATTATGACGACAATTTAGCCATTTAACAATTAATTATTCAAAAAGGAAAACATCATCTGACATAAATATAAAGTAGTTTACAGCATTTTCGTTCAGAAACTAATTACAGATAATCATCAAAATATTGAGTTACTTTTTCCATCAGGTGAATTCTGTCTTTACCCCGTACATTATGTTTATGTCTTGGATAAACAAAATAATCTACCGGTTTGCCTTCCTTGATGCAATTGTTTATGTAGTCAAGGCTATGTTGCCATACTACCGTTTCATCAACGGCCCCATGTATTATTAATAATTTACCCTTAAGTTTACTAACTTTATCAGTTAATCTGGTGCTTTTATAACCTTCGGGATTTTCCTGTGGAGTATCCATGTATCGTTCTCCATACATTATTTCATAATATTTCCAATCAATAACAGGTCCGCCGGCTACCCCAACCTTATATATTTCAGAATAATTTTGCATAAGTGAAATAGTTAAAAAACCACCATAACTCCAACCATGTATACCAATTCTGGCAGTGTCAATATAATCCAGGTTAAATAAAAAATCAATTCCTTTTTTCTGGTCTTCAATTTCTAATTTTCCCAATTGGCGGTGAATACAATTTTCAAAATCAAAGCCCCTGTTTGCAGTACCCCGGTTATCTATAGTTAACATAACATAGCCTTTTTGGGCCATATAGTATTGCCAAATCCGTGAGTTTCCCATCCATTTGTTACGAATCAGTTGAGAATGCGGGCCGCCGTATACATAGACTATAGCTGGATATATTTTAGCCGGATCAAAATCAACAGGTTTTATCATTCGTACAAATAAATCTTGACCATCATCGGCTTTTATTGTAAAAATGCTCATTTCTCCAATTTTATATTCCTTAAAAGGATTTTCAGCTTTATATATTGTTCTAAGATTAATTCCTGAATTATTCACCAAATAATAATCTCCCGGAACTTCTAAACTTGAATAATGATCTATAAAAAAGGTTTTGTTAACGCTGAATAGTGGATTATGGGTTCCTTTCGCTTGAGTAAGAATTGTTTTTTCTCCATTGGATAATTTAATTTTGTATACATCTCTTTCAATGGGGCTTCTTTCGTTTGAAACATAATACATGAATTCACCATTATGATCAAATCCAACAAGGTCTGTTACTACCCAGTTACCTTCTGTTAGTTGCTTAATTAATTCACCATTCAGCTTGTATAAATAGATATGATTAAATCCGTCTCGCTGACTGAACCAAACAAATTGATTGTTATTACCGGGAATAAAATGAATGGGTTCCTCGGGTTCAACATATTTTTCATGCTTTTCTTCAAATAGTGTTTTTATCAATTCACCTGACTTAATATCATATTGATTTAGTTTCAAATGATTTTGATCCCGGTTTAATACCGCAACAAATATTGAATTTTCATCAGGGTTCCAGGCTATATTCGTTAAATATTGTTCTTTAGGTTCACCTGTTTTTAAAAAAACGGTTTTACCTGACTCTAAACTATATATACCTATAGTAACTTCTTCACTTTTCATACCAGCCATGGGATATTTAATATTTTCAACTTCGGCTATCCGGGTTGTAATGTTGACTAAAGGATAATTTGTAACCATTGATATATCCTGCCTGTAGAATGCTATATAATTTCCGTTGTATGACCAAAAGCTCCCTTTTTGGATTCCAAATTCAGTTCTGTGAACATAATTACCTGCATAAATAATATTTTCATTTCCTTCAGTAGTCACTTGCACTGTTTTTCCCTCGTTATTAGTTATGAATAGATTGTTTTTTATGGTGTATGCAATTGAATTATTTTTTTTACAGAAATCTATATTTTCAGCTAATTTGGAATAGTTGATACTAGACTCAATCTTTTTTGATTTTAAATTTATGATCAGGATACTTGTATCATAAGTAAATTGAATAGCGTTTTCATTATACCATGTAAGGTCAGGAAAATCAGCCAGATCTCTATAACCTGATTTTTTAAGTATTTTATTTATTTCTTCTAAATCCAATATTGATTTTTTAAGGGTTTTGTCAGCACTTTCCTGGAATAATTCATTGTTCTCAACATAAGTGTAATAATTCGAACCACCTCGCCAGGCGAGTTGATGTAATGTATTTGGATACATATGTTGATTATTCCCGCTAACTGCATCTTTAAGACTAAGTGTTTTTTCTTGTGTAATTCCATTAAATCCGGATAGAAAGATTATTAATAAGGCTAATATTACTTTTTTCATAATAAAAATATATTTATAGTTTGAGGTTAAAATTAAATAAATTATTAATTTTAAGAAATATCCTGAAAAAACTGTCTGTTTAACTTGTTGCTCTGAAGAAATAAATAGTAAAAATGAGTGAAAAGATACTAAAAGCCCTTATGCATTTATTTGCAATTATTGCAGGGCCACAAAGTAGTGACACTGATAGGCGTAAGATTGTAGGATCTTTCCTTGCCCAGCAATTAAACAGGGAACTGGTTAATGAATATCTGGAAATTTTCGACGATTTTTTTAAACTATATCAAAAGAAACAAAGCATTGAAGGGAAAAGAAAGAAAAGTTTATCATTGAGTTCGGTAAAAGTTTTACGTATTTGTACCGAGATAAATGCAGAGCTTACGCAAAAACAAAAAATAGTAGTTTTAATCAGGTTACTTGAATTTGTTAAATCAGAAAAAGAACCCACAAAGCAGGAACTGCGGGTGATGACATATTT
>DAOVJU010000092.1 GCA_030632095.1 Chlorobiota bacterium | reverse complement strand
TAAAGTGAATATTTGGCGGAATAATCCCATGCTTTAATGCTAATGCTAATTTGGAAATACCTGCAACACCGGATGCCGGCTCCAGATGACCAATATTTGACTTTACAGATCCTATATAACAATCTTCTTTCCTGTTGGTACCGATTACCTTTCCAATGGAATTGACTTCTATAGGATCACCAACAAAGGTTCCTGTACCATGCGCCTCAACATACTGCACATCATGCGGATCAATACCTGCATCTTTGTAAGCATGTATCAGCAATTCCTGCTGTGCAACAGGATTAGGAGATGCAATACCCTTAGTTGCTCCGTCCTGATTAGCGGCAGATCCAATAATTACAGCATATATTGAATCTCCATCCTTTACTGCCTGAGAAAGAGTCTTAATGAATATCAAACCGGCGCCTTCACTTCTAATGTAACCATTACTCCTATCATCAAAAGTATAACAAATACCATCCGGTGAAAGAAATCCTCCTTTACTAAAACCCATTTGAGGTTCAGGCTTCAGAATTGAGTTTACACCACCGGCAAATGCGGCATCGGCATCTCCTTCCCAAATGCACCTGCATGCCATATGAACTGCATTTAATGAAGAGGAACATGCTGTATCAAGGGCTAAACTAAGGCTTTTTAAATTGTAATAATATGAGATTTTATTAGCGACCATACATAAAGCGGATCCTGCATTAGTATGAGCACCAATATTCACTCTTTCTATCGGTGTATTTTGAATATCACCATAATCGTGACCTGAGATACCTATAAAAACAGCAGTACGGGAACCACTTAAGTCTTCCAGACGCAATCCTGCATCCTCAACAGTTTCGTAAGAAATTTCCAAGATCATTCTTTGCTGAGGATCCATCCGGCATGCTTCTAAAGGAGAAATACCAAAAAAACCGGCATCAAATTTATCTACATCATTAATAAAACCTCCTCTGTTAACGTTTATTTTACCGGCTCTGCTAAACCCAGGTGCATATAAAGCATCTGTATCCCAACGATCATAAGGGATATTACTCAGTCCATCTTTTTTTTCAGTTAAAAGGTCCCAAAATTCTTCCGGTGAGTTCACATTTCCAGGGAATCTACAACCAATTCCTATGATAGCCAGCGGCTCTCTTTTGCTTTCTGTCATTATATTTATTATAGTTTGAAACTATCTTAATTTATTATTAACTAGTTTAATTATAAAATTAAAGGTTCAGTTTGCTATTTATTTAAAAAAAAGCAAAGATAATATTAGTTACAAAATACATGTAGTTTATTAAAGATTTTCATCATCCTTTTTTGCAATACTTCCCGGTAGTTTTCATTTTTGATTTTGGAAAGAAAAAGAAGTGCTTTGTTTTTTTTATTTTTTGTATTTTTGTTTCCCTTTAAAAAAACAGAAACTAAATCATTTGAACCATGAGTACCATATATAACCAAATTAATGATCTTTCTGAAAAATATAAGCTTAAAACAGCAGAAAACCTGTCACGATTAGTAAAAATAAAATCGCTTAGCCTAGAAGAAAAGGAGGTTCAGTTAGAACTCAAAAGACAAATGGAAGAAGCCGGTTTTGACGAAGTCAGAATAGATGGTTTAGGAAATGTAATTGGCAGGATTGGTAATGGGAAGAAAATATTAGCCATTGATGGACATATGGATACAGTTGATTTTGGTAATTTGGAAAATTGGGATATTGATCCCTTATCAGGATTGATAAAAGATGGTTATGTTCATGGTCGCGGCACAGTGGACCAGGAAGGCGGACCGGCAGCATTTGTAACATCAGGGAAGATTTTAAAGGAATTAGGATTTGATGAAGATCTTACTATTTATTTTGTAGGTAGCGTTATGGAAGAAGACTGTGACGGTTTATGCTGGAAATACATTGTTGAAGAAGAAAAAATTAAACCCGATTTTGCAATAAGTACTGAACCAACCAACCTGAATATATACCGGGGACATCGGGGAAGAATGGAAATAAGGGTTTCTTTTAAAGGGATTTCGTCGCATGGTTCGGCGCCTGAAAGGGGTAAAAATGCAATCTACGTAGCTTCCAGGGTTGCCCTGGAAATTGAAAAACTAAATGAAAGATTAGCATTTGATGAATTTCTGGGCAAAGGAAGTGTTACAATATCAGAATTCAAATCAGGAAGCCCGTCGTTATGTGCAGTTGCTGATTATGCGCATTTACACCTTGACAGGCGTCTTACCTGGGGAGAGACAAAAGAATCTGCTATTGCTGAAATTAATGAACTGATAAAAGGAATGGATGCGAGAGCAGAAGTTCTAAACTATAAGGAAAATTCATATACCGGTAAAAAATATGGAATGGAAAAATATTATCCAACATGGAAAATGCCTGAAGATCATGAAATTGTGAAAATTGGAGTTGATGCTTTCGAAGAACTGTTCAATAAAAAACCTATTATCGATAAATGGACATTTTCAACAAATGGTGTTACTATTAATGGTTTTTATAATATCCCAATTATTGGATTTGGGCCAGGAAATGAAGTTCTTGCCCATGCACCAAATGAAAAAGTGCCAATTGAAGATTTAAAAGTTGCCTCTGCTTTTTACGCTGCTTATATTTACAAACTTGCAGGAAGTACTAAATAGTTAAACTATGTATAAAACAAGTGGGATTCAAAAAACCTTGTGTAAAATCAAACATCCCTTTCAGGTAAAAATTGACATCACACGCCCTTTGATTCCCTTTCCGATAGCTATCGGAAGGGAACAGCCCACGTGGGGTGGATTTCCCCTTCTTCGCTGCCGCATAGCTTTAGCGAAGCGCAGTAGGGGTTAGGGGCAGCGATGGCATATGAAACAATATCTGAATTGATACTCATAGGTTGAATTAAAAGAATTAAAACAAAAATATATGAAAAGCATATCAGAAATAATAAATGGAATTAAGCAATTAAATACGAATTTATTCCAAAAAGATTTCCTGTTAACCTGGGAAAAAACATACGATGAATTAAAACAGATATTACTTGTTGCAGAAATATTAAAGAATTTACGTGATAATAATATATCAACTAAAGTATTTGATTCAGGATTAGCAGTCTCCCTTTTTCGGGATAAATCAACAAGAACCAGGTTCTCATTTGCTTCTGCTGCAAATTTATTGGGCCTTGAGGTTCAGGATATGGATGAAGAAAAATCACAGATTGCTCATGGTGAGACAGTTCGTGAAACGGCTAATATGATCTCATTTCTTACCGACATAATAGGTATCAGAGATGATATGTATCTGGGTGCAGGAAATGCTTACATGCGTGAAGTTGGAGAAGCATTGGATGAAGGATTTGAAAAAGGCGTTTTGCCAACCAGACCGGGTATTGTTAACCTGCAGTGCGATATTGACCATCCAACACAATCAATGGCCGATTTATTACACCTTAAGAATTATTTTGGCGGGCTTAATAACCTAAAAGGCAAAAAAATAGCAATGACATGGGCTTATTCACCAAGTTATGGAAAACCGCTTTCAGTTCCACAGGGTATTATTAGCTTAATGGCCCGTTTTGGAATGGAAATAGAACTTGCTTACCCTGAAGGTTATGGCTTAATCCCTGAAGTGATTGATAATGCACATATGCATGCAAAAGAAAGTGGAGGTTCATTTAAAGTTGTAAACAATATGGACGAGGCATTTACCAATGCCGATATTGTTTACCCTAAAAGCTGGGCTCCTTTTGAAGTCATGAAAATGCGAACTGAATTATTAAAGAATAATGATATAAAAGAATTGGATGAATTAGAAAAAAACTGCCTTGCACAAAATGCAAAATATAAAAAATGGGAATGCACAGAAGAAAAAATGAAGATGACTAAAAAAGGTGAAGCTCTGTATATGCATTGTTTACCAGCTGATATTTCAGGTATTTCATGTGATGAAGGAGAAGTAGAAGCTTCAGTATTTGAAAAATATCGAATTGAAACTTATATTGAAGCTGGTTATAAGCCTTATATAATTGCATCTATGATTATGAATAACAGGTTTAATAAAGTAGATAGAATCCTTGAAAAACTATTGTCTGACAAAAAACCATGTATTTATTAATTATTTATTAAACCTGAATGATTATGCTAAATCCCAAAGGTTTTTGAAACCTTTGGGATTTTTACAAATATTCAGCATGATTTATACCTGTTGGTGATAACACCAACTGGGGCATAGGATGCACTCTATGCAGGGATTCATTTTTCCAGCTCTTTTTTTATTATTTTTTCCATTTCTTCTATAATTTTTTCTTTGCAAGTATCAAAGTCATTGTAAATTGGTGTGAGTCTTTTCATTTCTTCATCATATATGCTTCTTTTTTCTTCCAGCTTTTCCTTAAATTCCTCAATTTCAAATGTTTTATTATATGTTCTTAGCTTTTCATTTACAAGTTCAAAATCAATAGGTACATCGTTTAACAATAATTCATTCAGGTCATAAACATCTCTTGCTTTATACCTTGTAAATATTGCACGTATTTTTTCTGCAAGTATTTCTTCTTCATTAAGTGCCAGAAGAAAGTAATTTGGTAAATCTTTATAGCTTGGCCTAATCATTTTTTTTAGTGGTTTGTTATACACTTCTTTATTTCTAAAGTCAAAAGAAATTTTACACATAGATAAAGGACTTCCCTCATATAGAATACCTTTAAACCTTATACTAAAAGTAATACCGAATTTTGTTTCATAAAAATCAACAATCTTTGTATCAAATAATTTCTCTATAAATGATATTAACTTAGCTATATCAATATCAACATAATTAAAGTCCAAATCTTCGGAAAATCTTTTTATTCCATAACATTTTTGTAAACAAGTCCCACCTTTAAAATAAATTGTATTGAACTTTTCAAATAATCTGGCTAGTATATAGTGTTGATAATAATCAAGTTCTAATTGTCCTAAATTGTAGCCTAATTTTGATACGTATGATCTTAGTTCAATTTTTTCCATTTCATAATTCTTCGTTAATTATTAATTTCCATTTCTTATTTTTTATTCCTTCTTCACTTAAGTTTTTATTCAACTTTTCATATTTGCTATTTATTGAGATGTTTTTTAACAAGATACCTTGTAATTCTAACAAATATCCAATTCGCTTATTTAATATTGAAGAGTCTATTTTATTCAAATAAATTAATAATAAGCTCACATCAATATCATTTTTTACTTTTTTTATAAAATCGCTGATTTCTGTTAAATATACAATTGAAGAAAAATAAATGCAGTCAATAAGTGTTTTTTCAATTGATGAGATAAAAACCCATGTGTTATTAACAAGTACTTTTTCAAAACCAAAAAAATGTTTTTCTTTGATTTTATGGAAATTAACTACTGTATCTCTTACCGTTTGTTTATGCAGAATTTTTTTACTGATAAGATCTAAATTTGTAAAACGTTGGGTTGTACTGCCATAATATTCTAATGAGCTGTTTATACCAATGTATGTCTCACTGTACAGGCATTGTAATTGAAATTTAGAATCGATGTTTCTTAATGAATAGTATCCTTTTTTTATTCTGTAGAGCTTATTCTCTTTTACCCATCTTGAAAGTGTAGCACGCGTGATTGTTTTAGTTTGATCTGTGATTTTAGTTACATCTTGTATAGTAAATATTTCCAGTTCAAATTCGTCTAATTTCCGTTGAAAAGTTAAAAAGTTCATTTGTCTAATATTGTATTTCTAAACAAATATATAAAACTTTTGTTTACTAAAACTATACATATTTGTTTATTTTAATTAAACAATTATAACTTAAAAGGATTCAAAACCTTTCAGATTTTAACAATATTTCCGTTGTAAATCACCAACTCAACTCCTCCTTTTACATGAATCCCTTCATAAATATTAAAATCACAATTCTGCTTATGAGTTTCAGATGAAATTATCTTTGTTTTATTTGTATCCCAAATTACAATATCTGCATCGTATCCTTCTTCAATAACACCTTTCCTGGTTGATAAGCCAAATATTTTGGCAGGATTATACGAAGTTATTTCAACAAATTTTTCTAATGAAATTTTTCCGGTATTCACACCTTTATTAAAGAGTATTTCTAATCTGTGCTCCACTCCTCCTGCTCCATTCGGAACTTCAGTGAAATCATTCAGTCCGTATTTTTTTTGAATTGTGTTAAACGGACAATGATCGGTTCCTATAGTTTGAATTACACCATCCGATATTGCCTCCCATAAAGCATCCTGATCTGTTTTTTTTCTTAATGGAGGACTCATTATAAAATTGATAGCTTTTTCATTTTCATGTTCATATGCAGAATCATCCAAAACCAAATAATGTGGGCATGTTTCGGAATAGACTTCAATTCCATCTTTTTGAGCTTTGCGTATCTCATTAATTGCCATTTCAGTTGATGTATGAACAATATAAACCGGACAATTTGTTTTTTCAGACAATTGAATGATTTTCTTAACTGCCTCATATTCGGCAACCGAAGGCCTTGACAAAGGATGATATTTCGCACTATTCTTTCTTTCTAACAGGAATTCTTTTTTCAACTTCTCAATTATTTCACCTATCTCACAATGGACCAATACAATAACGTTTTTATCTGATAAAAAATGCAAGGTTTTTTCTAGCGTTTCATTATCAATCCCTACGGAATTTTGATACGCCATATAAACTTTAAAAGATTTTACTCCTTCATTTTCAATGCATTGAATAATCTCATCTTCAATACCTTTATGCCAGTCAACTATACTCATATGCAATAAATAATCACATTTACTTTTCGCGGCTTCTTCTCTCCTGCTTTTTAATGCTTTTATTAATGATTGCTCTTTTTCAGGGGTAACAAAATCTATTATAGTTGTTGTTCCTCCTGCTATCGCAGCTAAAGATCCGGTCATAAAATTATCAGAGGATTTACCAAACGGTGTTTGTAATTCCATATGAACATGCGGATCAATTCCACCAGGAAATATATATTTTCCTTTTGCATCAATTGTTTTATGTTTGCTATTAATATTAATTGAATTTCCTATTTCAATTATTTTATCATTATGAATTAATATATCTGAAACATAAGTTTCATTATGATTAACTATAGCACCATTCTTAATTAAAATAGTATCCATTTCAAACTCTTATAAATACTAGTGTTAAGTCAAATGTCAGATGTCAAATATTTCATGTCAAATATATTATTATTTACCTGATTTTGTATTACATATAACATTTGACTTTTGACATTATACGTCTGACATGACACTAGTTATTAGTCTTCAATTTTTTAGCGAATAAAACCTCACTCTTAATGTTTTCCTCCTTAAATCCCATTCTTTTTATGTATTTCGTAAACTTTTTACTTCTGGATTTCGTGCATATCTTCTCATAGCCCAATTGAGAAAAATAATTGTCGCTTCTAACATAAATATAGTTTCCCAGTTTGAAATCCCTGTATTGTGGGACAGCAAAATCCAATCCAACAAACAAGGTTTTTTCTTCTATTTCATGCGCCAGGATTATTCCCGCTACTGCCATGTTCCTAAGCACGAAAAAACTAACTGTATTCAACTCTGGTTTATATTCAAATCCTGGAAAGAATTTATTTATTTCACTTCTATAATATTTGAGAAAAGCTAACAGATATTTGTTATTGCTTCGTACATCAATTGTTCTGAAGTATTCTTTCCTGGAATAGATTTTTATAAGATAATAAATATCTACTGAAACAATAAATAAATTAAGGAAACCAACAGGGAGAGCACCTATAATGAAACCATAAGTTGAGAATAATGCAGCTCCAAATAAATTAATCCAACGTAGTTTAATAATGGAATTCATTAGCATTGAAACAGCAATTATTATTGAGGCTGCATATCCAATAATTTCGAGCATGGTCATGTTAATTTGTAATTCTCTTGTGTATTAATTATTTTAAATTAAATTGTTCATTGTCAATTTCAGCATCCGGAAGTAATTGATAATAAACTTGCTTTTCAGTTAATATCATTTCAATAATTTTAAGGACAATCATATTAACAATTACGTTTTCAGCTACTTTACGCGGAATACCAACAAGTTTTACATATTTTGATAATGTAATTGTTTTATTCTTCAAAAGGTAATGTAATAAGGCCTTCTCCTTTTTTGTATACTTCAGATATATGCCCTTTTTCCGTTTTTCTTTTTTCCATACTTTTAATAGTACACTGTTAGCCAATAAATTCTGATCGTCTTTTCGAATATATATCATCCATTTCCCCTCTTCATTTTTACTATAATACGGGCCATCCCCACTTTTAGGAATATAAGCTTCAACTACCGTTTTTCCATCAATATTGTGATTTTTAATTGTGAATTTTATTTCAGGTTTGCAATATAATTTTGCTGCAGCATCCAGCATGTAATATTCTTCATCTGATCTTACACCGGTAATTACACCATTATCTTTAACACCAATTAAAAGTTTTCCACCATCAGTATTAGCAAATGCAGATAATGAACGGGCAATTTTTTTTGAATCATTAATTTCAAATTTAAAATCCAGGTTTTGACCTTCTCCCTTACTTATTAATTTAATTATATACGAACTACCCATTAATTCATATTTATTTTGGGAAACTAGTTAGCATTATTTGAAACAAAAGTATTAAAACTATTTTTAAAAATCCTTTAAGCACCAACTCCGCTGTAGCCGGATTTGTAGCCAGTGGAACATTATGCACATCACAAATTCGCATAAGCATTGCAATGTCAGGTTCATGCGGATGCTTACCCAGTGAATCTCTAAAAAAGAAAACGATATCAATTTCATGAATTGCAAATAAATCAAAATTACAAAGTAAGATTTAAATTTCTTGCTAATTTAGTTTTAATAAATAATCAATAAATAAGCGTATTTATTAAATTTGTCAAAAAAACATATCAAAACATGAAAAAACAAATGAGCCAACTTGAACCAAATGCTGTTTGGAAATACTTTGATGACATATTAAAAGTGCCCAGGCCATCAAAAAAAGAAGAGAAAATTATTGACTTCCTGATAAAATTTGGTAAATCGAATAAACTTGAAATAAAACGTGATGAAATAGGAAATGTACTTATAAAAAAGCCGGCAACTAAAGGAAAAGAAAAACTTAAGCCCGTTATTCTTCAAAGCCATATTGATATGGTTTGCGAGAAAAACAGTGATGTAGAATTTGATTTCGACAAAGATGCTATACAGGCATATATTGATGGTGAATGGGTAAAAGCAAAAGGAACGACCCTGGGAGGTGATGATGGTATTGGAGTAGCTGCCCAAATGGCAATTCTAACTGCAACTGATGTTGAACACGGGCCGGTTGTTACGACAATTCTCGAAACGGCCAAAAGCGAGAACGTCGATCTGATCGCCATGGCCAGCCACGGCCGCACTGGCCTGGCACGCGTTTTCT
>DAOVJU010000222.1 GCA_030632095.1 Chlorobiota bacterium | reverse complement strand
CCAGCTTGAAAATAATGGCTTTTTAAAATATCCACTGCATTTTGTTAATAATGAGACGCAACGATTACTATTCGGTTATAGTTTGCTGATAAAGCAATTGTCAATTTCAGAAAAAGCTTACTTCTTTTGGAGTTTAATGGAAGCTAATAACCAGGAAGAAGGAGGTTTATTTGATGGCCAACCGGCTGATGTTGTTGGCAATATTAAATGTATTACCAATCCGGAAGAAAAAGTAATTGGATATTTTGGAGTATCAAGTATTTCAACCAAACGAATATTTGTAGAAAATGTGCAGGGATTAAATTTCGGTCCCGATGTTTTTTGTACGGCACATCATTATGAAATGTATAATTTTATTTCAAATTCTACAAGAGATGACTGGCCTATTTATATTGCTCCTCGTCCTGCAGATGGAGAAACGAATGGTATTTACTGGGCGCCAGGTTATTGCTTCGATTGTAGATTAAGAGGTGGAGTGCTTGTAGAACCTGAGTTCTGGAAATAATTTTATTGTAACTACCATGAACGGCGAAGCCCTCACCGACAGGTAATTTAATGGGTAATGTTTTAATGATATAATGATTGAATGTTTTAATGATTGAATGATATAATGATTGAATGATAAAATAATGATAGTACCGAATAAACTAAGTGATTTGATGAAATTAGTAGTAAGATTTATATATATATTATTATTATTTGCTTTTGTACAAATGAATGCACAGGATTTACCTCAAAATTTCAATCCTGAAGTATTTAAGGAAAAGATAGCTGTTCATACTGATCGCCAGGTTTATTGCGTAAATGAAATTTTACATTTTAAAGCATATAATCTTTCTTCAAAAAGACTCAGGGAATTAGAATGGAGCAAAGTTCTTTATATTGAATTAATTTCATACTATGGTAAACCTGTATTTCAGGCAAAGTATCCATTTGATAAATTTGGAAGTACCGGATCGGTTAAAATACCATCCGATATCCTTACAGGAAGCTATTATTTGAAGGCTTATACCAAATGGATGAGGAATTATTCACCGGAAATATATCATTTTCAGTTGCTTACAATAATAAATCCGTATAGCGATAAGCTCTTACAAGAACCTGAGTTTTATATACCTGGTTATGTATCAGATACTTTTCAAATTATTACATACAATTTGTTGAAAATTGGAATGGATACAAACGCATATTTCAGGAATGAAAATATTGAGTTCACAGTTAGCAAGGCCAAAATCAGTAATGATAAAAGGTATACTGTAACAATTAACGGACAGGATGTTATGTTGACTTATGATGAATTAACTAAAATTAAAAATTTGTCATTAAAATTAGATTTTAAAGATAAGTCAGATATAAATGATTTTTCAATTTCAGTTTTCGATAAAAATTTGTTTAATAAAAACATAGTTAGAGTAATGCCTGTTGAAAATTCTGATAAATTTAAATTTGAATATTTACCAGAGACCAGGGGAGTAACCTTATCAGGAAGCTTAATTGACCCTAAAACTAATTATCCACTGGTATTTAAGAGAATTAACCTGACAATATTGGATGGGAATACGGTTTGTTTATCGGTTCTTACCGATTCACTGGGCCGTTTTTATTTTACATTGCCTGAAATATATGATTCAAAAGAATTATTTATCTCAGCAGAAATTGACCATGATATAAAATCTAAAATACTGGTTGATAATGACTTTTGTTCTAAGCTGGTTGATTTACCTTTTGTTCCTTTTGAGATGGATCATAAGAAATGGGAAGCCCTGAATAAACTGAGTATAAACTTTATAATTCAGCATGATTATTCAATTATAAATACTCAGATCGATCAGTTAGATACACTGATCAATATTTCATATTATGATAAACCAGATCAGGTAATATTTTTTAATGATTACATAGAATTACCAACAATTGAAGATTATTTTTATGAATTGGTCACATTTGCCGGATTCAGGGTAAAGGATGGAGAAAGCTATTTACAGGTGATTGGCCCATATGCAGATTTAAAATTCTATAAGCCTCTTGTTTTATTTGATCAAATAGCCATAACAGATTTAGATAAACTGAAACGAGTATCGCCTAAAAAAATTAACAGGGTTGAGGTTCTCAATCATCCTTACATAAAAGGAGATTTAACTTATGGTGGTATAGTGAACATTTTTTCTCATAAGGGCGATTTGGCAGGAATTGATTATCCTTCCAGCGGTTTGTTTTTTAATTATAAAATGTTGTATAGTTCCGATTATTTTGAACCCCTTAGCAAAAATGAAAATCCTGAAAATCCAAAGATCAGTAATACTCTGTTTTGGTATAATGGTAGTTTTAATGATTTAACATCTCAAAAATTTGAATTTCCAGGTGGAAATAATACGGGTGAATATATATTATTAATAAAAGGAATTGATAGTTCAGGTAATGAATATATTAATACTCAAAGTATTTTAATTCATTAACAGCCTTTCTAAGTTTTTTTGCTGTTTCGGTAATTTTCTATCCATATAACCATTGAACTGCCAATTGGCTATGAGTGTGTATCATGTTTTCGTAATTTACTTCATTTTTTGTCGTAATCTTTTCCATCTTCTAAAATTCTTTGACGTGTTTCATTAAATTTTTCACTAAAAATACTTCTTTCTTCTTCCCAATAAGGGCTTTGAATTCCACTTAAATCCATTATTGAATGAAATAAATCATCAGAAACAAAAGGCTTACTTATGTTTGATTTAATAATTGTTGCTTTATCCGTATTCAAATTTATAAGTGCTGGCGAAAGCCAAACAATGAATGGCACATCAACATTAGCCTTTGGTAATTCTTTGGAGTAATCATGACCAACTCTATCCAACTCATCATATATATTTTCTCCATGATCGGATAAATAAATAGCCGCTGTTATTGAATTTTGCTGCTGAAAATCATTTGTAATGAGAATATTTAACAAGCTATCAACTATAAAATCATTATATAGTACTGAATTGTCATATTCGGCTATCGTTTCTTTTTTCTTATTACTTCCGCTAAAAACATTAAAATCAGCAGGATATCTTTTTGAATACGACGAGTGACTTCCCATTAAATGCAGAACGATAAACTTTTTACCAACATCTTCATTCAATGCAGAAGCAAATGGATTAAACAATTTAGAATCGTAAGAAATGGTTAATGTTGCTTCAAACGACGAATTGCTTGTGGTGTTAACAAATTTGAAATAATCAGATTTTTTAGCAAATACAGTCACCAGATTATCCCATATTCCAATAGGAGATTGATTTGAAATCCAGTAAGTTTTATACCCGGCAGAATGAAAAATATCTATAATATCAACACAATTTCCGAAGCTTAATTTTTGCTCTAAATTCGATTCAGAAAACATTGATAAAACTGAATTAAGTGTATTTGAATAAGGTGAAACCACATTGTTATAAACAATTAAATCGTTTCTCTTTTCTAACCTTGGATTGGTTTTTCTCGAATATCCATAAAGAGACATATGCCTCCTGCTACAAGATTCGCCTAAAATAAGCACAAAGGTTTGTCTGCTTTTAGTATATGTTGAATTTGCATGAACCTTTCGAGGTGCAATTTCCTGCATTGCTTCCTTATACAGGTTTATTTTATTGATAAAAGAGAAAGTAACTTTTGCTATTTGAGGGACACCTTTTCTAATTAATCTTCCGTGTATTGCATTTTCAAGAATAAAAACAGCAGAAATCAACAAAACAAATCCAATAAGGAATGGCTTAATTCGTGATTGAAAATATTTAGGCCTATACCTAAAAGAAAAGATAAATAAAAGAGCATAAGGGATTAAGACAAGTAGTCCGGCAGTAGCTTTTAAATCAAAAAATTCTATCGCTTCCTGTAAGTTTGTATTAGACATTACTAAAAGACTTGTAATTGTTAATGGACCTTTTAATATAATCCAATGGCTAATCTCTATTAAACCAACAAGGAAATATAGCATGCTAACCAATTGATAAATAAATCTTTTCTGCAACAAAACATAAGGGATGGTAAGTAAAGGAATCCACAATAGATTAATGACAATATTTCTGCTGTCGAACAAATCATAATCGATAACGAATCCAATTATAATTGGCGTAAATACTAACAGAACTATATATGGAGGATAAATTTCCTTTAAGACTTTAAGACCAGTATGAAATTTCTTCATTTTCTTTCTTGTAATTTAAATATCAAATCATCTTATTTTTCCCGGTTTCTGTTAAACATAAAGCTTTGTATAGCTTATATCTTTTCATTTGTTGAATGAAAAGATATAAGTAAAACATCAACATTTTCGTCCAATAAAATTTCATATAATAATAGTATCGCTTTTATTTTATTCATATAGCCATATACCGTAAACCAGGTTATTTTTCTCGTATCCGGGAAGTGTTTTTTTACAATTGGATAATCTTTATAATCACAAGAAATATAAATATTTTCATAAAAAATAATGTTATTTCTTATCTTTTCAAGAATTGTTTCTAAACTTTCTTCATTAAGCGTATGTATGCCTGGTGGCAAATAGTAAGAAGTAATAAATCCTTTATCACGAAATGATTTTAAGAACTGTGGAGCAACAGATTCCACAATAATATTGCTTTTGTCTATTTTAAATAATTTTGTGATAGAATCTAAGCTATTGGAAGATTGTAATTTATTATCCTTATTGAGATTCTTAAAATCAATCCAGTATCTGTAATCAGGATCACTCATTTGTGATTGAAAATATTCATTTAATGATAAATTTATAGATTTGTCAGGAGGGTGATTAACATCGAAATAGTTGCCATCTATATAAAACACAACATCAAGTTCCACGCCGGAAAATATATTAGTTGCTTCATTAAGTTTCTCAATACTATTTACTTTATGTGCCCAAATTTTATCTTCAAATAAAAATATTAGAGTTTTATTTGAAAGAAAAACGACTACAATAAAAAGAATAGATAATACACTTATTATAGCGTGTTTTATACCGAACCTTTTAAATTTTACCATAAATAAATTTATCTTAAATAATTCATTTATCCTATGATAACAGGAATAATAACCAGTAGGGCTATATATGGAGGGTAAATACCTTTGAATGATTTCACGCTCTTATAAAATATCTTCATTTTATTTATTCAATTTTGCTCCGAAACCCTTATTGAGTATAGCCTTTGTTGTGCTGTCGTGCATATTAATATCTTGGTTTATCTTTTAAAGTTTTATTCATTTTTAATGTCTATTTTATCATTTGTTCTTTTTCGCATTTATCACACTTATAATGATAAAATCTAATTGTCCCACCGCATGAATCACATTTCCATCTTTGCTTTTGAAAATCAAAATAATTTTCAACACCCATTGTTATTAATTTAGCAAAAATATCAGGAATTTCGTATCTATATGTAAATCTTGGGTCATCTTGATGTGTACTAAGTAGTTTTTTATTAAATATCTTACAAGGAAATTGCTCACAATTAACGCAATAATCTAATCCTTTTTGATTATAACAGCAATTTCTAATTTTACAACTCCATTTACTGCATCTGTCTTGGTTTTTATCATCTGAAGCACAACCCTTACATGTCTTGTTAAATGATGGACATGATCCACAATAAACTCCACATGGAGCTAATTCATTAAATCTATTATTCTTAGTTGTCATTTAGTTGTATGGTTTGTCTGGTTGTATTATAACGGTGAGGCTAAAAATTGGCGGGCATTTTACCCACTTTATTATCAAGCAAAACAGAAGTAAAAATAATGAATTTCTGTTTCAAATTCCACTTTCCGCCCGCTTGAATTTATAGCATGTTGTCAGTTTTTGCCTCAATTTATTCTATTTCCAAATGCATTTTAATGGCTGAATCAATTTTTGAAATAAATTCCTTAGGTAATTTCCCAATCAATTTAATAATTCTCGATTTATCGATAGTCCTAATTTGATCTGCTTTTAATTTTGAGTCTTTTGGTAAATTTCCAATTCCTTTATCCACATACACCTCAAAAGGATAAATCCTTTTTGTATTTGATGTAATTGGAAGTACTGTAATTGTCTTACTATACTTATTATTTAAGTCGTTGGATACAATTACGTCTGGTCTGGTTTTTTTAATTTCCCCTCCAATTGTTTGTTGGATCAAGTG
>DAOVJU010000525.1 GCA_030632095.1 Chlorobiota bacterium | reverse complement strand
TTATTTCCACCTTGTGGCAAAATCATATCAGCATAACTTTTTGATGGTTCAATAAATTGCAAATGCATGGGCCTGACTGATTTATGATAACGTTCTAATACTTTATGCACTGACCTGCCCCTTTCAATTATATCTCTGTGGATCACCCGTACTAAACGATCATCAGCTTCCGCGTGAACAAAAACTTTAATATCAAACAAATCCCTTAGTTTTTCATTTGTTAATATTAATATGCCTTCAACAATAACAACATGTCTTGGATCAACCGGTATTGTCTCATCTGACCTTGTACAAGTAAGATACGAATAAATAGGTTGTTGAATAGTATTACCTTGTTTCAACTGTTTAATATGATCGATTAATAATTCAAACTCAAGTGAATTAGGATGATCAAAATTAATTTCCTGACGTTCTTCCATAGGAAGATGACTGTTATCTTTATAATATGAATCCTGTGACAAAACAGCAACTTCATTTTTTGGTAAATTATCAATGATTTTATTTACAACTGTTGTTTTACCAGATCCTGTACCACCGGCAATACCTATGATTAGCATCTTATTTGTATTTTTTAATGATTTAAAATTGTATTTTTGAAATTTAATTTTTATAAAAATATAAAAAAATGAATAAATTATATCCATTAAAGTTTAAGCCAATCTTAAAAGATAAGATTTGGGGAGGAAGTAAATTAAAACTATTTCTTAATAAGGATTATTCGCCATTACCAAATTGTGGTGAAAGCTGGGAAATATCAGGAGTTGAAGGGAATATTTCAATAGTAAGCGATGGTTTTTTGAAAGGAAATAATTTACAGGAACTTATTGAAGTTTATATGGGAGATTTAGTTGGAGATAAAATATATGAAAACTTCGGTACTGAGTTTCCTCTACTAATAAAGTTTATTGATGCAAATGATATTCTTTCAATTCAAGTCCATCCGGATAATGAATTATCAAGAAAAAGGCACCAGGCTTATGGAAAAACCGAAATGTGGTATATTATTCAAGCAGATGAAAATGCAGAATTAATATCTGGTTTTAACAAAAAGACCAATAAAGAAGAATACATAGAAAACCTTGAAAAAAATACATTAAAATCAATATTAAATTTTGAAAAAGTTAAATCTGGCAATGTATTCTTTATACCTGCTGGCAGGGTTCATGCAATTGGCCCGGGAATATTGTTGGCAGAAATACAGCAAACATCTGATATTACCTATAGGATTTATGATTGGAACAGAAAAGATGCGAATGGGAAAAGCAGGAAATTACATACAGAATTAGCACTAGATGCTATTGATTTTGATTTCCATAAAAACTACAGGACTCAATATAATTTAACTAAAAATATTAGCACTAAATTAGTTGCCTGCAATTATTTCACTACAAATATCCTGAACATTGATAATAAATTAAATAGAGATTTAAATGGTATTGATTCATTTACTATTTATATGTGCCTGGAAGGTGAAGTAAAACTAAAATATGATGAAAATGAAGAATCTGCAGTGATAAATAAAGGAGAAACTATTTTAGTTCCGGCTATATATTCTAACATTGATTTAATGCCAGTTGAAACATCAAAATTGCTTGAAATTTATATTGACTAACAAAGCAAAATTCTATTGTTTAAAGTTTATGGAAATAAAATCATCGACATTCTTAATAAGTAATACCAATCCAGAGCTATGCCCAGCTCCTACAAAGCCAGAATATGCATTTATTGGCAGATCGAATGTAGGAAAATCATCATTAATAAATATGCTGACCGGTAAAAAGAAGCTTGCTAAAATTTCCGTTAAACCTGGGAAAACACGTTTAATTAACCATTTTCTAATAAATGAAGAATGGTATTTAGTTGACCTGCCTGGTTATGGATATGCAAAAGTTTCAAAAACCGACCGGAAAAAATGGTTGAGTTTTATACATAAATATATTTTAAACCGTAATAATCTTATTTGTCTTTTCGTGCTTATTGATGCGCGAATAAAACCACAAAAATCAGACATGGAATTTATGAAATGGCTGGCAATAAATAACATTCCATTTGCAATGATCTTTACAAAATGCGACAAATTATCTACCAATAACCTTAATAAAAATATCACCTATTATAAAAATGAGATGTTGAAAACCTGGGAAGAATTGCCTAAATATTTTTTAACATCTGCAGAAAAGAAAACAGGGAAAGAAGATGTTTTATCTTACCTGGAAGAATTAAATAACAGCATTGAATAACTTGTTAATAAATATAAATTGAAAACGATACTTTAATCTTTTGAGATTGTCAATTATTCTTAATTTAGCAACAAATGTTATCCTATATACGAAAAGATATTATCTAAGTTGTTGATATTTTGTTTTTTACACGGGAATTTCTTTAAAATTAAAATTAAATAAAATGACAGATAAGCCAATTAAGATGTTTTCCGGAAGAGTATCTATTGATATTGCAAATAAAATAGCAAAATCATATGGAACAAAATTAGGAAAGGTATCAGTTCAGAAATTTAGCGATGGAGAATTTCAGCCATCATTTGATGAAACTGTTCGGGGAGCTCATGTTATAATTATACAATCAACTTTTCCGCCTGCTGAAAACTTATTAGAACTTTTGCTCATGATTGACGCAGCAAAAAGAGCTTCTGCATATAAAATTGTTGCTGTAATTCCATACTTTGGTTTTGCACGTCAAGATAGAAAAGATAACCCCCGTGTTTCAATTGGCTCTAAATTAGTCGCTGACTTATTATCAACAGCTGGTGTTGCCCGGGTTATTACTCTTGATTTACATGCAGATCAAATTCAGGGTTTTTTCAATGTTCCGGTTGATCATTTATATGCTTCTTCAATTTTTGTTCCATATATTAAAAAACTGAATCTGGATAAT
>DAOVJU010000425.1 GCA_030632095.1 Chlorobiota bacterium | reverse complement strand
AATAACAATATTTGAGAATAATTAAAAAGTTGTGATAAATCAACTTGAAATTCTGGGTAGGGAAGTTAAAACTCAAGCTGCATTATTCGAACAACATGACAAAATAAGTGAGAACGAAATCTTTGAAAAAGATAAAAATCTTTATATCTCAAAAAACATATCTTTTATTAAGAAGATCATAATGGATTACAAGTACAGGTTTTTTTCCATTGAATTTGCAGCTTTAAACATTTCAAATCCTAAAAATGTGAAATATGCCTATAAAATGGAAGATATGGATCAGGATTGGATCTTTTCAGGCAAAAGGAATTATGTTTCATATGCAGGTGTTCATCCTGGTAAATATGTATTTAAAGTAAAGGCTTTAAATCGGGATGGATTATGGAGCGAAGTTTTAGCATTGAAACTTATAATAAATCCACCATTCTGGAAAACATGGTGGTTTTTACTTTTTGAGATACTGGCATTTATCGCGATACTAATCTTAATTTTTCAATACTTTGTAAAAGTAAGGACTAATAAATTACTTCGTATTCAAAACCAAACAATTAAAATTGCAAATCAGAAATTAACAGAATCAGAGCGAAATCTTAAAGAACTAAATGCAACCAAAGACAAGTTTTTCTCAATTATTTCACACGATCTAAAGAATCCATTTGCAAGTCTGTTTTCAATGAGCGAATTGCTGGTTCAGAATTTTAGTTCATCAAGTGAAAAAGAAAAATTATTTATGGTTAGAAAAAATTATGAATCGGTTAAATTAATTTATGAACTACTAGAGAATTTATTAACCTGGACCCAATCACAACGTGGAAAAATTGAATTTACACCTGTGGAGTTTAATATATCTAAAATTATAGAAATAAACTCTAATTTGCACCGAATACAAGCTGAGAAAAAAGGAGTAAAGCTGATCTCTCAAATTGCTGATGAAATACTTGCATTTGGAGATCGCGAAATGATAAATACAGTTGTGAGAAACTTAATTAACAATGCAATAAAGTTTACACCCGGAGGCAAGAATATTGAGATTGGAGTGAATAAAAACGATCATTTTGTAGAAGTATTTGTAAAAGATGAAGGAATAGGAATTTCGAGAGAAAATGTTGAGAAACTTTTTCGTATTGACAAAAAGGTTAAATCCATTGGAACTAATGGCGAAAAAGGAACGGGACTTGGTTTAATATTATGTAAAGAATTTATTGAGAAAAATAGTGGTAAAATTAAAGTTGAAAGTGAAGTTGATAAAGGTAGTATATTTAGCTTTACAATTCCTTCAGGCAAGCATAATGATTAAACTACAAACGAAATTTATTATGTTTAATCAACATATGAATTATTCAGGAGTTGTTTTAACAATCGAACATTAGAACATTAGAATAGTGAATTATGAAGTTTTTATAACAACTCCTGTCTTCCGTATCCCATTAAATTCGTAGTAAAACCAAATATTATTTACCTTTGCCGGTTAAATTGATTTGTCCATTGTATGTTACAAGAAATAATTCATTGGGTGGCAGAAAACTATATCGAACTGCTTGGTACAATAGCCGGATTAATTTATATTTTCCTTTCGATAAAACAAAATATACTGCTTTGGCCTGTTGGGATAGTTAACGTTTCACTCTACATATATGTTTTTTTTGTGTCGAAGTTTTATGCTGATATGGCTTTGCAGTTCTTCTATCTTTTCATTAGCATATTTGGTTGGTATAATTGGGCTCATGGAAGACAAGAGGATGAAAATGCCGGTTTACCAGTGGTAAAATTAACCGGGAAACTAGGACTGATTTTGCTTGTAGTTTCTTTAACTATTATGGGAGGGATAGCTTTTATTCTTGTAAATTACACCGATTCTGATATTCCATACTGGGATGCTTTTACAACAGCTTTTAGCATAACAGCAACCTGGATGCTTGCAAGAAAATTTATTGAGCATTGGATAATATGGATAGTGGTTGACCTGGTTTCAGCAGGCTTATATATTTATAAAGGGCTTTATCCAACAACGATTTTATTCCTGGTTTTTACGATATTGGCTTTTGTAGGGTATTTTGAATGGAGAAAAGATTTGGTGAAAGCATGAGAAATATAAAAAAAATAGTGCTGATTGGAAGCGAATCAACTGGTAAGACAGAATTAGCTGAGCACTTGGCAAAAAAGTTCAATACTACATATATTCCTGAATATGCACGAGAGTACATAGAAAAGCTGAACAGATCTTACCGGTACGAAGATGTCATAAATATTGCATTAAAACAGATTGAACAGGAGCAAGTATTCTTAGAAAAGGCACATGAAATTTTGTTTTATGATACATATTTAATTATCACCAAAATTTGGTTACAGCATGTATTTAATCATGTTCCTGATTGGATAAATAAAAGAATTAAAGATTCTGATATTGACCTTTTTCTTCTCTGTAATAATGACATTGAATGGAAATATGATCCAGCCAGGGAAAACCCTGATCTTAGGGAATATTTGTTTGAAAAATATAAAAGCGAATTAGAATATTATCATTTTAATTACCGAATTATTAGCGGGAGAGGAGAAGAGCGGTTCAAAAAAGCTGAACTATTTGTTAATGAGTTATTTTGATCTTCTATAAATTCTGCAGATGGAGCAAGTCTTGTGTGCCGGACATAGCAGGGCTGACTTGTGTTGTTTCTGTTGTTCAAATGTTCAAATGTTCAAATGTTCAATTGTTCAAAATAGGAATAGACAATCTAAGAAAAATTGATTTACCACAATTTATTGAGAAGTTACAAATGCTAAAGTTGATCATATCATTACAAAACAATTAATAAACCCCTGCCTGAGTTTTTTGTTATAAAAAGACCTTTTTAGACCAGACTCATTAATTGAATACTTTAATATTGTCATCCATACTTATTCCTTCTACTATTTCAATATTTATACCATCTGATAATCCTAGCTCAATATATTTCTTTTCAAAAAACTGAGGTTCTGTTTCAATTTCAACATACGCTGAATCCTCATTTTTTTCAAACTGGATCAAGCTTTCGTTAATTGCCATTACACTGTCTTTTCTTTCGAGTACAATATCAGCATTGGCGCTATAACCTGCTCGTATGAAAAAATCCTTTTTAAGTTCAATACTTGCTTTTATTTCAAATTGGATTGCTCCGTTTTCTTCAATACCTTTTGGGGATATATATTCTAATACAGCATCGAATGTTGTGTTTTCAATTGCACCAACAGATAGAATAAGCGCCATTCCTTCATGTATCTTACCAACTTCAGTTTCATCTACTTCACCTTCAAAAATCATCTCTCCCATGTTAGCTACAGTCGCTATTATTGTACCCGGATTAAAAGTATTGCTTTCAATTACTGAATTCCCAATTTCAACGGGAACATCAAGCACCATTCCTTTAATTGTTGAACGAATTAAGGTATTTGTAATCTCTCCGGATTTTTTTGAAACACCTTCGCGAATCAATTGGAGGTTATTTTCTGAAGCTTCAAGTTCTGCTTTGGCGTTATTATAAGCTACATCATATTGTTGAAATTCTACTTCGGCAATAACTCCATCCTGAAATAATTTTATTTGTCTTTCGTAGATCTTTTTAGCATTATCGTAGTTAATTTCTGCTTTTGTAACTCGTGCTTCGGCATTATTTAAGGTGATCATATCCGGGATGACCTTCACTTTAGCAATAAGATCACCTTCCTCAACAATTTGACCGGGTTCAACATAAATATCCTGAATTATACCTGATACTTGCGGCATAATTTCAATTTCTTTTCTTGGAACTATTGATCCGGTTGCAACTGTTTTCTTTATAATATTAGTTGTAAAAGGTTTTTCAGTTTCATACACAATTGGCTTTGATTTTGATTTATTATAGAGATAATAAATTGTTCCTATGAAAATTCCTAATATTATTACAATTAATAGGATACGTAATACTTTTTTCATTTTATT
>DAOVJU010000309.1 GCA_030632095.1 Chlorobiota bacterium | reverse complement strand
TAACTGCAAAACGATCACTATTTTTACGCAGTAAACTGTTCCCGAAAGCAATAAATGGTTCATTATACTGCAAGTAGTCTAAAATTGTAGGAAGTATATCAATTTGCTGTGAAATAAAATTTATATTCCCTTTTAAAGTTGAATCGGTTGGATGATAGAAAAACAATGGTATAGCATAAGTAGAAATATTTGCAACATAATTCTTGTCGATTTTTCCCGCGGTATGGTCTGAAGTAAATACAAACAATGTATTGTTATACCAGTTAGTTTGAGATACAGTTTTAAAAAACTGTTTTATTGAAAAATCAGTATATGCAATGCTATTTTCGATTGCTTCATTACTTACTGCAAATTTTGCTTTATATTTATCAGGAATAGGAAAAGGATGATGTGAAGAAAGCGTGAAAACTGTTGAAACAAATGGTTTTTTGAAAGAGTTTATTTCTTTTGCAAAATATTGTAAAAATTCTTCATCATATATTCCCCAATGTCCATCATAGTCATTTTCGTTATTGTATTCTGAGCGTCCATAATAATGGTCAATCTCAGCAATTTGAGCAAATTTATCGAAACCCATAGTGCCATTTGTTCCACCATGGAAAAATGATGTATGGTAATTTTTTTCTTTTAATAAACTGGCAATAGTATTTAATTTGTTTGATGCAAAAGGTGAAGAGATATATGGATTATTCATTAAGGTTGGTAATGATGCAAGTATTGCAGGAATTCCTTCAATAGATTTCTTTCCGTTTGCAAAATTATTTACAAATACCAGGCTTTCACTCATCAAAGAATCCAGGAAAGGTGTAAATCCTTTACCTTGATTTAAGTACCCTACATACCTGGTTGAAAAACTCTCCAGAATTATTATTATAACATTGGTATTATTGAGTTTTTGATATTCATAGTTTTTAACAGGTGAATAGAATCTTTCTAGTTCTGTATCGGTAAAGTAGTTTTTCTTTTTAATATCATTTTTACTTGAAGTCCTTAATATTGAAAATGGTGTATTTAATACTAATGGAATATACTGTGCGCTAACATATTTTGATGCACTTATTATTCTTAATGGCTTTAGCTCAAGGCTACCTCTTCCACCAAAAAAAATAATGGTTGCCAATCCGATAAAAATTAGTGTTTGAATGCCATAGTCAAACTTTAATAATTTAGGCAACTCATTAATTTGTTTCAGGTTAGATTTTGGGTAGAAGAACCATAAAATAAAAATTAGGAGTATCCAAATAGCAATTAAGTACCAATAATCAGCTAAGAATTCCGGAAGCATTATGACTAAATCATTTCCCAGTCCAACCAGGTAAAAAACATCAAATGTTGTTCGTTTATTAGTAAACTTAAAGTACTCAATATCAATTATGTTCGTAGCAAGTATTAAACTGTTTACTACAACAAAAAGCATTTTCAATAAAAGCTGATAACTATGTTTATTTTTAAAATTTCCAGGTATAATGTGTAAAACAAAAAACAAAACATTGAAATAACATATTGCTGAAATATCAAATGGTATTCCATGATAAAAAGCAGATAATGTACCCTTTAGATTTAATGATGCAAAATAGTTCCAGTTAAATACCCAAAACATTAATCGTGTCAGGCTAAATATTATGAATATAAACATAAATCTCTTTAGGAGTAAGATTATATGATTATACTGATTCTTCATTGTATCAATTGAGGTTTTAAAAATATAAAAAAAATTCATGATTTTTTACATGATTAAATATGTTTAAAAACAAGTGTTAATATTGATAAAAATCATGTTGACTGGTATAAGACTTTTATACTTTTGCAATAAAAAACTAATATCCTATAAATTATGAATCCATCACATATAGAGCACATTGGTATTGCAGTGAAAAACCTGGAAGAAAGCATTAAATTTTATGAAGAAGTTTTTGGCCTGGAATGTTATGCCATTGAAGAAATAAAAGATCAAAAAGTGAAAACTGCGTTTTTTAAAGTCGGGCAAACAAAAATTGAATTGCTTGAATCAACAGATACTGAAGGACCGATCGGTAAATTTTTGGAGAAAAGAGGAGAGGGAATCCACCACATTGCATTTGCAGTTAAAGATATTGAAAATAAGTTACAGGAAATTGCTGAAAAAGGAGTCAGGCTAATTGATCAAAAATCCAGAAAAGGAGCCGAAGGATTAGATATAGCATTTCTACATCCAAAATCAACATTTGGAGTGCTTACTGAAATTTGTGAAGACAAATCAGTGAATAGTGAATAGTGATTAGTGATTGGTGAACTGTGAGTAGTGAGTAATTAGTTTAGAGTATGGTGATTTGAGTTTAATAAATCAAAAATCAACATAAAATATAATAGTACTTATAAAATAATAAATGAGTAGTCAAGATAGAATTAAAGAATTAATTGACCTGAGGGCTAAGGCCAAACTTGGTGGTGGTGAAAAACGTATTGAGTCACAACATGCCAGGGGAAAATTTACAGCCCGCGAACGTATCGACATGTTACTTGATGAAGGAAGCTTTGAAGAATATGATATGTTTGTAACCCACCGTTGCCAGGATTTTGGAATGGAAAAACAACAGTTCCTTTCAGATGGAGTAATTACCGGCCATGGTACAATTGATGGTAGAGTTGTTTATGTTTTTGCACAAGATTTTACAGTTTTTGGTGGATCACTTTCAGAAACATTTGCACAGAAGATTTGTAAATTGATGGATCAGGCCATGAAAGTTGGAGCGCCGGTAATTGGAATAAATGATAGTGGAGGAGCCAGAATACAAGAAGGTGTTAGAAGTCTTGCAGGATATGCTGAAATTTTTCAAAGAAATATTTTAGCCTCTGGAGTAATACCTCAAATTTCTGCAATTTTTGGTCCATGTGCCGGTGGAGCTGTTTATTCACCCGCTTTGACTGATTTTATCATAATGAGCGAGAATTCCAGTTACATGTTTGTTACCGGGCCAAAAGTAACGAAAACAGTTACAGGTGAAGATATAAGTATTGAGGATTTAGGAGGAGCATCAATTCATGGAACTAAATCGGGTGTTTCACATATTATAGCTCAGGATGAAGAAGAAGGTTTATTACTTATCCGTAAACTTTTTTCATATTTGCCACAAAATAATCTTGAAGATCCTCCGGTAATTGAATGTAAAGATCCAATTGACAGGATGGAAGATGCATTAAATGAAATCATTCCTGAAAATCCAAATTTGCCTTATGATGTAAAAGATATTATACATGCCCTGGTTGATATGGATGAATTTTTCGAGATACATCGCAATTATGCAAAAAACATTGTTGTTGGTTTTGCCAGGTTCAACGGAATGCCTGTTGGTATTGTAGCAAATCAACCGGATTTTCTTGCTGGTGTATTAGATATTAATGCATCAAGAAAAGCAGCTCGTTTTGTGAGATTTTGTGACGCTTTCAATTTGCCTATTGTAACATTTGTGGATGTACCGGGATTTTTACCGGGAAGTCACCAGGAATATGAAGGGATAATCATTCATGGAGCAAAATTGCTTTTTGCATACGGAGAAGCTACTGTTCCAAAGGTTACTATTACCTTAAGAAAATCATACGGTGGTGCTCATGATGTAATGAGCTCGAAACAATTGAGAGGTGATGTAAATTATGCCTGGCCATCTGCTGAGATTGCGGTAATGGGAGCAAAAGGAGCTGTTGAAATACTGGAAGGCAGAAATGCAGGTAAAATTGAAAATAATGAGGAAAGGGCTAAATATTTAGCTGAGAAAGAAGAAGAATACAACCAGAAGTTTGCAAATCCTTATGAAGCAGCAAAATATGGTTATATTGATGATGTGATTGAACCCCGAAATTCGCGATTCAGAATAGTACGTGCTTTACAAACGCTGGCAACAAAAAAGGATTCTAATCCTCCGAAGAAACACTCGAATATACCGCTCTGAAAAAACATTGAAAATGAATTTCATTTTACAAAATATAAATATTGATTTTTCCAACATCGGGATAGAAGAAATTATAATAGCTGTAATAGGTTATATAATAGTATTTATGGCTTTGGTTGTCCTTTTCTACGTATTTAATTCAATTCCTAAACTGTTACATATGCAGGTAAGGAATAAGCTAAAAAAAGAAGGAAAGGCAATTAATGAAGACCTTGATATTGCAGTTCCGGGTGAAGTTAATGCTGCTATTAGCACAGCATTATTCCTTTATTTCAATGAACTACATGACGAAGAAAGTAACATAATAACCATTAGAAGGATTTCAAAAAGATATTCGCCATGGAGTTCAAAAATTTATGGATTACAAAATTTCAGAAAACAATAACAATGAAAAAGTTTGATTTTACAATCAGAGGAAACAAATATAATGTTGAGATCAAAAGTTTTGAATACAACATTGCTGATATTGAAGTGAATGGGACACCATATAAAGTTGAAGTTCACAAAGAAATTAAACAAACAAAAACACCTCATTTAATACGTCCGGTTGTTCAAAAAGAAGGTTCAGGTAAAATTAAGAAGAAACTGAGCAGTACTTATCCGATAAAAGCTCCACTGCCCGGAAATATTTTAAAGATATTGAAAAGCGCTGGCGACGAAGTGAAGAAGGGTGAAACACTTATGATTATGGAAGCCATGAAAATGGAAAATAACATCCTTTCAGAAAAAGACGGAGCCATAAAATCTGTAAAAGTAAATGTTGGGGATTCTGTTTTACAAGGAGATATTTTAGTTGAAATTGAATAAAACAGTAGAACCAAATATAATTATATCCTGATATGAAAAATCTAATAATTCTAATTTTCCTGGTTGTAATTGGCGTATTAAACTTAAGTTGTTACGGACAAGATGATAAAGATTTATTACCAATTCAAAATAGTAATGAATTAGTTAATGAAGATGCAACACAAAACAATACAAATGGAATAGATAAAGCCAAAGAAGGTATAAACCGGTTTATTGATTTTACAGGTTTTAACAATGTAACATTATCTCATTTATTGATGATAGTTGTTGGCTTGTTCTTTATTTTTCTGGCAATAAAATATGAATACGAACCATTGCTTTTAATACCAATTG
>DAOVJU010000330.1 GCA_030632095.1 Chlorobiota bacterium | reverse complement strand
TGGAGAATGCCTGATCGTAGGTGCAATACGTGAGGATCATGATGCCGATGGTCAAAATTCAGTTACTGATGCCGGAGCAGCATATATATATTACAAAGATCAGGGAGGGACTGATAACTGGGGACAGGTAGCAAAAATTCTTGCTGATGTCAGACATACCTCATCTTATTTTGGATTTTCAGTAGCAATTTCAGATGACTTTGCCATTATTGGTACACCAGACGAAGATGACGATTCTGATGAATTGAATACAATTGATGAAGCCATCAATGATATTAAATCAGGAAAAATAGTAATAGTTGTTGATGATGAAGACCGTGAGAATGAAGGAGATTATATTGCAGCAGCCGAGTTAATAACACCTGAAATTGTAAATTTCATGGCCAAGGAAGGAAGAGGGCTTATTTGTGCATCAATTCCCGAGGAACGTTGTGAAGAACTTGACCTTGAGTTAATGGTTGGAAAAAACACATCACTACATGAAACACCTTTTACCATTTCGGTTGATTTAATCGGCCATGATTGTACAACAGGGATATCAGCCGGCGATCGTGCTAAAACTATTAAAGCTCTTGTTGATAAAAAGACAAAACCGGAAGATCTTGCACGGCCCGGGCATATTTTCCCGTTAAAAGCAAAAAACAGGGGAGTTTTACGAAGAACCGGACATACCGAAGCTGCAGTTGATTTAACCAGGATGGCCGGCCTTGAACCAGGCGGGGCTTTGGTTGAGATCATGAATGATGAAGGATCAATGGCCCGGTTGCCTGAACTAAAGAAAATAGCCGGGAAATTTGATTTGAAGATAATATCCATTAAAGATTTAATATCATACCGCTTACAAAGCGAAAGCCTTATTATTAAAGGTGAAACCGTAAAACTTCCAACTCAGTACGGTGATTTCAATCTTGTCCCTTTTATGCAAAAATCAAATGGTATGGAACATATTGCTTTAATTAAAGGAACATGGGAAAGGGAAGAACCAGTATTGGTAAGGGTGCATTCTTCATGTGTTACCGGAGATATTTTTGGATCTTTACGGTGCGATTGCGGGCCTCAACTGGCTGAAGCTATGAAACGTGTTGAAAAAAACGGACAAGGGGTTATTGTTTATATGAACCAGGAGGGAAGAGGTATTGGATTGTTTAATAAAATGAGAGCATATAAACTCCAGGAACAGGGAAAAGATACTGTTCAGGCAAATATTGACCTGGGCTTTAGGGAAGATGAACGCGATTATGGAGTTGGAGCCCAGATTTTACGCTCCCTTGGTATTAAACAAATTCGATTATTAACCAATAATCCTGTAAAACGAAAAGGGCTTGAGGGCTATGGTTTAAAAATAGTTGAAAATATTAAGCTCGAAATTGAACCCAACAAGCATAATAAACACTATTTAAGAGCCAAACGTGATAAAATGGGACATTGGCTCGACCTGTTCAAATATGATGAAGAAGATTAGGTTTTTATATTTCATTGAATTAACATAATTCCCCCTAAACGAATTGTTCTTTTACTATAAAAATTTTCAGGATGATGTGCATAGCCGCAGACTATGGACAACGAGGCTTTAAAACTAAACAAGCATATGCTAAGTAAAACAAAAAGGTCCAAGTTATGCTATCGCTAAACTTGAACCAGTTTTTGTTTTTATTCTAACTTTTCGAAATTTTGAACTAATGTACTAATTCTGCCTCTTTAGCTACCAAATAAATCTCCCTGAGTATATGATCATATTTCTGATAGATTGCTTTTCTTTTTAAACTTAATTTATGTGATAATTCACCTGTTTCCGGCGACCATTGATCATGTACTAACCTGAACCTTTTAATTTGCTCAGTAGAGCCTAATTGCTTATTAAGCTCATTAACTTCGCGCTGGATGCGGGAAACAATTTTCGGAAGTTTAATTAAATCTTTATTATCGCTAAAGTGAACTTTGTGAAGTGTGCACCAACTATGCAGATAATCAAAATTTGGGGCGATCAATGCACTTGCAAATTTTTCATTTTCACCAACAACCATTACCTGTTCAATAAAAATTGATTCCTTGAATTTATTTTCTATGATCTGTGGAGCTACATATTTACCACTTGAAAGTTTAAAAATTTCTTTTTTACGGTCGGTAATTCTTAAATAAAGATCATCTTCAATAACACCTATATCACCTGTATGGAACCAACCATCCTCATCAATTACTTCTTTTGTTAATTCAGGTTCTTTGTAGTATCCTAACATTACATTAGGTCCTTTACAAAGTATTTCACCATCTTCAGCAATTTTTACTTCTACATCTTTTAAAACAGGTCCAACTGTGCCAAATTTAATTTGATTTTTTACCATGTCATTAGCTGCAATAACAGGGGAAGTTTCCGACAGACCATATCCTTCGACAACTGAAATTTGTGCAGACCAGAAAACTCTGGCTAAACGAGGTTGTAATGCAGCGCCACCGGATACTATAACTTTAATATTACCACCAAGGGCTTCTCTCCATTTTGAAAAAACAATTTTATTAGCCAACTTTAGTTTTTGATAATAAAACCAACTATTCTTTTTATGCAATTCAAATTGTAAACCTAAATTAACTGCCCAAAAGAAAATTTGCTTTTTGATGCCTTTTTGTTCTTTACCTTTACTAATAATTTTATCATATACTCTTTCTAATAACCGTGGAACTGAGTTAAATATTTCCGGTTTAACTTCCTTCAGATCGTTTACAATGGTTCCCATGTTTTCAGCATAATAAATACTTATGCCTTTATATTGAAAATGATAACTTACCATGCGCTCGTAAACATGGCTTAATGGTAAAAAACTAAGGGCCTTATGTTGATATCCATAAGTATGTATCTTTGAAGTTTCAACCAGATTGGAAACCATATTTTTATGGCTTAACATAACTCCTTTTGGGGTACCGGTTGTACCTGAGGTATAGATTAATGTAAACAGGTCATCTGGTGTTATTCCAGCTTTTATTTTTTCTAATTCGTCTTTATATTTTCCTTCATTTTGTTTGCCTAGTTCAACAATTTCATTCCAGCTTTTTACTCCTTCAATATCATTGAAAGCATACATTTTCTCGATGGCATCTATTTCTTCAACAACTGGTTTAAGTTTTTCTGCTAAGCTTTTGTCTGATACAATTAAAATTTTAGGTTCTGCATGGCCTAAAATGTATTTATAATCTTCTAAACTAATTGTTGGATAAATGGGAACGTGTACAATTCCAGCCTGACTTGCACCCATATCAATAAAATTCCATTCTGGCCGGTTATTGGAGACTGTTGCAACCCTGTCCCCTTTTTTTAATCCCAGCGCCATGAGGCCGTAACTAACATTATTTGCATATTCGCTATATTCTTTTGTAGTAAAACTGTCCCATTTGCCATTTCTTTTTACCACAAGGATATCATCCTTTGGAAAATCCTTATTCAAACGCTCAAGAATATCAAAAGTTCTTGTTATTTCCATAAGTAGAATTATTGGTTAAAAACTTATAAAGTTATAATAATATTGGTTATTGTTGATACATTTTTTTTATAATTCCGGAATATTTTTTTAACAAAAACTTGCGCCTTAGCTTCAATGTAGGCGATAATTCACCGGTTTTTGCAGACCAGTCTTCATGTACCAACGTGATTTTTTTAATCTTTTCCGATTGTCCTAATTTTTGGTTTAGCCGTTCAGTTTCTTTTTCAAATTTGTTAATTACTTTTTTCTTTTTTATTAGCTGCTCATTATTCCTGAACTTGATTTTTTTCATTACAGCCCATGAATGCAAATAAGTATAATCAGGGAGTAAAATAGCTGCCGGGAATTTTTTATTCTCTCCAACAACTATTAATTGTTCAATAAATTCTGATTCCTTAAAAATGTTTTCAATAACCTGCGGAGCAATATACTTACCTCCCGAAGTTTTAAATATTTCTTTTTTACGGTCGGTTATTGTTAAGAAATTGGCTTCGTCAAGGCTGCCAATATCTCCTGTATGCAACCATCCTTCTTTATCAATAACTTCTTTTGTTGCTTTAGCATCCTTATAGTATCCTATCATTACATTAGGGCCCTTACACAATATTTCCCCGTCTTCAGCAATTTTTACTTTTACATTTTCAAAAACAGGCCCTACAGTACCAATCTTTACATCCGGAAATTTAGTGTTTGGGAATGCCCCCCAGTTTACACTGATAATTGGTGAGGTTTCTGTTAAACCGTAACCTTCATAAATGGGAATACCGGCAGCCCAGAATATGGTAGCTAATCGTTTTTGAAGCGCAGCTCCGGCAACGCCAATAAATTTTATATTTCCTCCTAAGGCTTCCCGCCATTTGCTAAAGACTAATTTATTGGCGACTTTTAGTTTAAAACGATAATAAAATCCACGATTTTCATTCAGGCGATATTTAAATCCAACTCTTAATGACCAGAAGAAGATAATCTTTTTTATCAGTGGTAAGTCTTTACCGTTAGCTATTATCCTGTCGTATACTTTCTCAAGCAGCCTTGGAACAGTAATAAAGCCATCTACCCTGAGTTCTTTTAAGTTTTCACCAATTGTAGAGGTGTTTTCTGCATAATATATACTGATACCTTTGTACAAATACATATAGCAGGTCATTCGCTCAAAAACATGGCAAAGGGGTAAAAAGCTAAGAATTTTATGCTGTTCATTTAGATGGAATAATTTTGCTGATGTTTTAACTGTTGAAACAAAATTATTATGCGATAAAACAACTCCTTTAGAATTGCCGGTTGTT
>DAOVJU010000556.1 GCA_030632095.1 Chlorobiota bacterium | reverse complement strand
TAATTAAATGAAACAAATTATTTATACAATAATATTAAGTATTATCGCAGCTCAAACACCAGCACAGATAGTAAGCGTTTTAAATAAAACTGATCAGCAGCCAATTTTTAATGTATTCATTTTTAATGCCAATAAATCAACGATAACAAATGAATTTGGAAAAGCAGACTTAAAAGGATTTGAAAAATCTGATCATATAGTATTTCAGCATCCCGCATTTAAAAATCTTCATACCTCATACAAAGAATTAGAGAAAAACGATTTCATAATTAAACTTGAAGAAAGTGTACTAAACTTAGACGAAATTATAGTTTCGGCCAGTCAATGGGAACAGCAAAAAAGCGAGGTACCAAATAAAATTTTCACAATTCCAGGCAGAGAAATTCAATTTACAAATCCACAAACTACTGCCGATTTGCTAGGGGTTTCTGACAAAGTATTCATTCAAAAAAGTCAAATGGGCGGGGGCAGCCCAATGATAAGGGGATTTGCCGCCAACAGGATTCTCATGGTTGTTGACGGTGTTAGAATGAATAATGCTATATACAGAAGTGGTAATTTACAAAACGTTATTTCCCTTGATGCTAATGCTATTGAAAACTCTGAAGTTATACTTGGCCCAGGGTCAGTGATCTATGGAAGTGATGCCATTGGCGGTGTTATCGACTTTCACACAAAAAGGCCAAAACTAACAACTACAGATAAACCAAATATTTCAGCAAATACATTATTAAGATATGGTTCAGCAAATTTTGAAAAAACCGGACATATAGATTTTAACCTGGGTTTTGAAAAACTTGCTTTTTTATCCAGCTTAACATATTCTGATTATAATGATCTTTTAATGGGATCGGTAAAACACGAAGAATATACAAGGCCGGAATATGTTGATAAGATTAATTCAGTTGATACTATTATTAATAATCAGAACAAGAACTTACAGCGATTTACATTATATAACCAGTTTAATTTATTGCAGAAAATAAGATACAGGCCTTCAAAAAACTTAGATATTGAATATGCATTTCATTATTCAGAATTATCTGATGTGCCACGTTATGACAGATTGATTGAATATAGTGATAATAAGTTGAAATATGCTGAATGGTATTATGGCCCGCAAAAATGGATGATGAACTCGATAAAAGTTTTGCATAAATCGGAGTTTGCAATGTATGATAATTCCAAACTTACCCTTGCACTCCAGAATTATGAAGAAAGCAGACATGACAGAAAATTAAACAAAACATCACTCAGGCACAGGCAGGAAAATGTACGGCTCATAACAGTTAACCTGGATTTTGAAAAAACAATTAAGGAAAATTCAGAATTATTTTATGGATTTGAAATTGCTGACAACTTAGTTAATTCATCAGGGATCATAGAAAATATAAATACCGGCAATGAAATAAAAAGTGCAAGCCGTTACCCTGATGGTTCTAAATACTCATCAATAGCATTATATCTTAATCAAAAACGAATAATAAAGGAAAAAATTTCCTTCATTGCCGGTTTGCGTTTTAACCAGATAAATACAACTGCAATTTTTGATACAACTTTTTATCCATTTCCATTTGATGAAATTAAGTTAAATCATAGCGCATTAAATGGTAGTTTAGGTGCAGTATATAAACCCTATACATCTACACAAATTAATTTTAATTTTTCTACCGGGTTTAGAGCCCCAAATATTGATGACCTTGGTAAAGTGTTTGATTCTGAGCCAGGCAATGTAATTGTTCCAAATGAAAATTTGGGGCCTGAATATATTTACAATATCGACTTAGGTATTACTTCTTCATTTTATGAAAAATTACAAATTGAAATTTCTTGCTTTGGTTCATTTATAAATAATGTAATGGTTCGTGATGATTTTGATTATAATGGATTGGATTCAATAATTTATGATAGTACCTTAAGTAAAGTTGAAGCATTAGTGAATGCTGATTATGGTTTATTATTTGGAGTTAATTTTTCATTATATGCCGACCTTTCAAGTCATTTTTCCTTAAAAACCCATTTAAACTATATTAAAGGACAAGATCAGGATAAAAACCCTTTACGCCATGTAACACCTGTTTATGGTGCTACACATGTAATATATACCCGCGAAAATTTTAAAGCTGATCTATACTCATTATATAATGGGGCGATAAAGAATTCTGAATTATCTTCTACAGAACAAGCTAAACCACATTTGTACGCATCTGACATAAACGGAAATCCATATTCTCCGGCATGGTATACAATTAATTTGAAAACGTCGTATCAAATTACGAAAAAGATACAATTAAACGCAGGCATGGAAAATATATTAAATGTAAGATACAGGCCGTATTCATCGGGTATTATTGCACCAGGACGAAATTTTATATTAGCTTTAAGAGGAAGGTTCTAAATAAATTTATTATTGTTGATAACCCTATGAGGGTTTGGAACTGGTGTGTTGTTTTTGTTCAATTATTTACTAATAAAAATCCTGCAAGATTTATGTCATATTAAAGGCTATTTTACGTTTGGCTAAATTACTAATGCCTACCATTGAATGAAACCATTGTT
>DAOVJU010000205.1 GCA_030632095.1 Chlorobiota bacterium | reverse complement strand
TTTTACTTTTTCCTAAAATTCACAGTCTTAAAAATTCATGAAAAATCTTTGTAATGCCGGTTATACAAGCAGAATAATTCAACTTTTTTAAAAGTTAATTTTATGAAATTATATACAGGTTGCATAATAACCTGATTTGCTTATATATACTAAATTATGTAAATAACGCCAATTGTTATATGTATTAATATCTGGTTTCTTTATTTTTGCAACAAATTTTAATAAAATGAATCAAAAGCTTTTTACAGAAACTATTGCAGAAAAATTAAGACTACATAATTGGCAAATAGAGAATACAGTTACACTTCTAACTGAAGGTGCAACAATACCATTTATCAGCAGGTACCGCAAAGAAAAAACCGGTAGCCTTGATGAAATTAATATTCAAACAATAAAAGAAGAATTTCACAAACATGAAAAACTCGGAAAACGAAAAGAATCAATTCTAAATTCAATAGAAAAACAAGGGAAACTTAGCCCTGAATTAAAAACAAAAATAATTAGCACCATAAATGTAGCAGATCTTGAAGATATTTACCTGCCATTTAAACAAAAAAAACGTACCAAAGCTACTATTGCAAGAGAGCTTGGCCTTGAACCACTTGCAAAAAATATATTTTTTCAATCAAATTTTAATGTAGAATTAAAAGCAGAAGAATTCTTATCGGATAAAGTAGAAAACATTGAATATGCCCTTCAGGGGGCAAGAGATATTATTGCAGAATGGATAAATGAAGATCAGATTGCAAGGGCTAAAATTCGTAAACTTTTCAATGATACAACAAAAATATATTCAAAAGTTATCAGGGGAAAAGAAGAAGATGGAAAAAAATATGAAGACTATTTTGACAGCCGGGAACCTTTAAAAAAGTGCTCCTCACATAGAATACTTGCTATGCGAAGAGGTGAAAAAGAAGGTTATTTAAGAATTACAATTGAACCGGATGAAAACGAAGCATTATACATTTTAAACAAACATTTTTTAAAAGGCAATAATGAAGCTGCCAGGCAAGTTAAAATTGCTGTTAAAGATAGTTATATCCGCTTATTAAAAAACTCGATTGAAACTGAATTTAAAAGTTCATCTAAAGAATATGCTGACGAGGAAGCTATAAAAGTTTTTGCAAATAATTTGCGCCAATTAATACTGGCATCACCTCTAGGACAGAAAAGAATTCTGGCAATTGATCCTGCTTACAGGACAGGTTGTAAGATAGTTTGTTTAGATGAACAAGGAGATTTGCTTCATAACGAAACAATTTTTCCACATCCACCACAATCAGAAACTAAAAAAGCAGCACACAAAATTTCTTCCCTGGTTAATTCATATAAAATTGAAGCTATTGCAATTGGTAACGGAACGGCAAGCAGGGAAACTGAATATTTTATACGAAAGAAAATAAAATTTAAAGACGATATAAAAGTGTTTGTGGTAAATGAAAGTGGCGCTTCAGTTTATTCCGCCTCTTCAGTTGCACGGGAAGAATTTCCGGAATATGATGTTACTGTAAGAGGGGCAATTTCAATAGGTAGAAGGTTAATGGACCCACTTGCAGAATTGGTTAAAATAGATCCGAAGTCAATTGGTGTTGGGCAATATCAACATGATGTAAATCAAAACAAATTAAAAAAAAGCCTTGTACAAATTGTTGAAAGTTGTGTTAATCTGGTAGGTGTTAACCTTAATACCGCAAGTAAATATTTATTAACCTTTGTATCCGGGCTCAGTCAAACAATTGCCCATAATATAATAAAATACAGAAATGAAAACGGAGCTTTTAAATCTCGTGAAGAACTAAAGAATATCCCAAGAATGGGTGATAAAGCTTATGAACAATGTGCCGGATTTTTAAGAATTGAAAACGCTGACAATTTGTTAGATAATAGTGCTGTTCACCCTGAAAGTTATCATATTGTAGAAAAAATGGCCAATAATCAAAATTGTTCAATTAATGATTTATTAAATGATAAAAATAAACGATCAGCAATAAAATTAGACCAATATCTTAACGATAAAACCGGATTGCCAACCCTAAAAGATATTATAGAAGAATTAGCAAAGCCGGGACGTGATCCAAGAACAAAAATCAGCGCGTTTGAATTTGCAGACGGAATTTATTCTATTGAAGATTTAAAACCAGGCCGGATACTTCCCGGAATTGTAACAAATATCACAAAATTCGGGGCATTTATAGATATTGGAGTTAAACAAGATGGATTGGTACATATTTCGAAGATTAAAGAAGAATTCGTAAAAGATCCGGCTGATGTCTTATATTTAAATCAACATGTCCAGGTTAAAGTAACAGATGTTGATATTACAAGAAAACGTATACAACTAACTATGATTGGGATTGAGCAACCAAGATATATAAGAAAACAAAAGTCCACCCTTTAGAAAATTGGCTTTAAATTGCACCCGTTGGGCGACTTATTAATAGTAATCTAAGGAATAATGGAATAATGGAAATTTGGAAAAAATTATTACTTTCAAAGACTTAAACTGGGGTACAATTTCAATAATCCAATATTCCAGCATTCCAGTATTTCAAGAATTCCTGTCATGTATAACAAATAAAGAACATAACCTCCATCAAAGAAGATGGATTTCTAATTCAAATTAAACATGTATAAAATAAACGAGTTGTTACAATTCATGGATGGATATATTGGTGGTAGCCAATGGTTTGTATATCTTTTACTTGGTACAGGCTTATTTTTTACACTATATTTAAAATTTCCTCAATTCAGATTTTTAAACCACTCGTTAAGAATTGTACGGGGCAAATATGACAAAGAAGGTGATAAAGGAGACACTTCACATTTCCAGTCATTGACAACTGCTTTATCCGGAACAGTAGGAACCGGTAATATTGCAGGAGTTGCCCTTGCAATTCACTTAGGAGGGCCGGCAGCCTTATTCTGGATGTTAATGACTGCCTTGCTGGGAATGACTACGAAATTCGTTGAGGTAACCTTATCGCATAAATACAGGGAAGTTGCTAAAGACGGATCAATATCAGGCGGGCCAATGTATTATATGAAGAATAAGCTAAACATGCGTTGGTTAGCTGTAATATTTGCAATAGCTACCGTATTATCATCTTTTGGAACCGGGAACCTGCCACAGGTTAACAGTATTGCAAATTCGGTATACTCAACATTTGGTATTAAACACATAATAACCGGAACAATTTTAGCAGTTATTTTAGGTTTTGTAATAATTGGTGGAATAAAAAGAATAGCAAAAGTTACTGAAAAATTAGTTCCAACAATGGCAATAATTTATTTCCTGGGAGCTTTAGCAGTGATCATATATAATTATGATAATATTTTACCTTCACTTGCTGCAATTGTAAATGATTTATTTACAGGAACTGCTGCAACCGGTGGCTTTTTAGGAGCCGGTTTAGCATTTGCTTTTAACAGAGGTGTGAACAGGGGTTTGTTTTCAAATGAAGCCGGCCAGGGATCAGCACCAATTGCACATGCTGCAGCAAGGGCACATGAACCTGTTTCAGAGGGATTGGTGGCATTACTTGAACCTTTTATCGACACTATAGTTATTTGTATGTTAACAGGCCTGGTTTTACTATCTTCGGGAGTATGGAAAGAAAAATATGAAAATACATTTCAAATAACAGATTTAGAGATACTGGAATTAGTTTATGATGAAAACAAAAAAGCTGATGTTGAAATATTAAGTAATCATATTGCTGGCAAAAAAAAGGTAAATTTAATGAATGGTGAGATTTTAATTGAAAAAGGAATAATAATAAACTCACCAACTGTTTTACATGCCAGATCAATTGCTGAAGATATTAAAGTATACAAGTTTGATCAGCTATTTGAAGGAACAATAATTGTTGAAAACGGGAAAATTAAAAATCCTGATATAGTAATAAAAGGTAAATCATTATTGCATAGTGCCCCTTTGACAGCAGAAGCATTTAAAAAAAGCTTTTTAGGAAACTGGGGACAATATATAGTATCCATAGGGCTTCTTTTGTTTGCATTTTCTACTGCTATATCATGGTCCTATTATGGAGGAAGAGCAATGATATATCTTTTTGGTACCAAATCATTAATTTATTATCGTATAATCTATGTGTTTGGCTTTTTTATTGCCTCATTTACTGATACAACAATCATTTGGACTTTATCCGGAATCACGATAGCATTTATGACCTTGCCTAATTTAACAGGAATTCTTTTGTTACATAAAGACATGAAGTCAACACTGAAAAAATACTGGATTGATTTTTACAAGGAATTTGGTAAATTATAAACTTTTAAACTATATTCGTTAACAATTTCTACCATATAATTTGTAATTTTATTACTTTAGCAACGAGCTAAAAAAATTAACTACGAAAGATTAAGAATTAGTAAATGATTAAAATAAATGAATGTAGCTAATTCAAATAACAGTAAAAGAACGATATTAGACCTGTTTACATACGACCTGACAACTTTTTTCTATGGAGATGACTATGAAGAAATAGATAGTCAGGATACACCCGGGATGTTTATGATTGATTATGAAAAAAAACTTCCCTGGACAGAATTAAATGTATTTGATACGGTACAATTCAGGGTCTTTTTTGATAAAGATAATATAACAGGCAGCAATCCGGTTAATGTAAAACTTTTTGCAAAGGAAATTGATGTTTCAAGAAAAAAAGCAAGTTATGTTATCGACCAGGTATTTGGTATTTATGGCATGGACGATAATGAAAAAACCGTAATGGATAAAGAAGATGATAAACTTGCTGTTAAAGGAGCTTTGATTAGAAAGTGGACAATTGAAAAAGGGATAAGTTTTATCAGTGTATATTATGACCAAAATAAAATGCTTGAGTTAAATATTCTATTTTTTAACAACCTCATAAAACATACAGGTAAGTATTTAAATATTAAACAATAAAAAAGGGTTTCTGAATCAGAAACCCTTTTTTATTACTAAAAATTAACCTAAACTTATGAAATATTTACCTATTTTATTACTAAATCTAAAACTTCAAGTTCTGCTTCTTGTTCAATTATCATCCAATAAGGAATGATATCTTTTGTATCCTTATAATCTGGCACATCAAGTTCTTTTTCATATTCAGGGAACAACCAGGATATCCTTTCAGTTATATTTATTTCTTCTAAACAGGTAACAGGTAGTTCGCTTTCAAATTCTATATAATTCCATGCTGCAAACTCCATGGTATTATTCAGCGTTGAAATATCATCTATTTTGTTGATTGTTTTTGTGTTACACTTGCTTTTTGTTTTTGGTTTGTTGTCAAAATAACTTCTGGCATTTACCAATTCTGTAGTTATTCCCAGAATGAATATTGTAAGGATAACTTGTGTCAGTAGTGTTTTCATGGCTATAATTTTGTCTTTATTATATCAATACATGTACCAATGTTTTTATTATCTTGAATTATAATATTTTACGTATTTATATCGCGATTAGCTAAGCCAAAAAAAGTGTTCGATTTGATATATTGTTGTTCACATTCGTACGATAAATTGTATGATCATGCTTCTAATTAATTCTCAATTCATTACATAATTAAAACACCCTTCTATTTTATAATTTTATTAATTAACAATATTGTTTTTTATATCAAATATTTTTATATTTGAGTATACGCAAAAAATTTATGTTGTGAAATATCCATGTTTTTTACATCATCTTAGCATTAAATTTATTATGAATGTTACATACAATAACATGCTTATATAACTCAACTTAGTATGAACTAACAACTAATATATTTAATATTAACTAAAATCCAATCGTATGAAAAAAATCAGACTTTTATTAATAGCCCTGGCTATTATATCAATTGAAACCAGCTTTGCTGGTGGTATTGTGACTAATACCAACCAAAGTGCAGCATGGGTTAGAATGATGTGCCGTGATGCGGATATTGGTATTGATGGAGTTTATTATAATCCGGCGGGACTGGCTTTTTTGGAAGATGGCTTCTACTTTTCTCTTAATAACCAGTCTTTATTTCAGCAGAAAACTGTAACCAGTGATTACAGTTATTTGCTTCACGGTGATGAAGATTTAGGTGGTGATGAATATTCAGGTGCTGTAAGTGCACCATTATTTCCAGGTATTTATGCGGGATTTAAAACCGGAAATTTAGCAATATCTTTAGGCATTAATCCTATTGGTGGTGGTGGTAGTGCTACTTTTGATGAGGGTTTACCATCTTTTGAATATGGGCCATCTGAATTGCTTCCCAAGGTTAGTCTCTTAAATACTATGGTGGGTCAACCAGCAGGAGTTGATTTTTTAATCTCCGACTATAGTATGGAAGCCTACTTTGAGGGTTCTTCAGTATTTTGGGGAATTCAGTTAGGAGCATCATACAAAATTAATGATATGATTTCTGTTTTTCTGGGTATTAGATATACTTATGGTGTCAATACTTATAACGGATATCCTAGAAATCTATCGGTAACACATGTAAGTGGAGCTATCAGGGATGATAGTTTATT